>CANQEX010000044.1 GCA_947596225.1 uncultured Clostridia bacterium
TTTGTTATTATATGCAAAAGTTTCACCTAAATAAAAAAAGGAGGAGAATGAAAAATGAGTGATTCACACAAACTTGCAGAAAAATTTAATCCTAAAGATTTTGAAAAAAATTTATATGAAAAATGGGAAAAAAATGGATACTTTAAACCATCTAATGACAAATCAAAAGAAACATATTGTATAATGATGCCACCACCAAATGTAACTGGTAAACTTCATATGGGACATGCATTGGATGGAACTATTCAAGATGTTTTAATTAGATATAAAAGAATGAGAGGGTATAGAACATTATGGCTTCCAGGAACAGATCATGCTGCTATATCTACAGAAATGAAAGTAGTTCAAAAATTAAAATCTGAAGGAAAAACAAAAGCTGATGTAGGTAGAGAAAAATTTTTAGAAGAAACTTGGAAATGGACAGATGAATATGGTGGAATTATTCAAAATCAACAAAAAAGACTTGGTTGTTCTTGTGATTGGGATAGAAATAGATTTACACTTGATGAAGGAATGTCAGATGCAGTATTAGAGCAATTTGTAAGATTATATGAAAAAGGTTTAATTTATAAAGGAAAAAGAATGGTAAACTGGTGTACAAGTTGTAATACTTCTATTTCTGATGCTGAAGTTGAATATAAAGAAGAATCATCTAATTTGTGGCATATAAGATATAAAATTACTGGAACAGAAGATGAATATATTGAAGTTGCTACAACAAGACCAGAAACAATGTTAGGAGATACAGCAGTTGCAGTTCATCCAGATGATAAAAGATATAAAAATTTAGTTGGAAAAACTTGTATACTTCCAATAATGAATAAAGAAATTCCAATTATAGCAGATGAGTTTGTTGAAATGGATTTTGGAACTGGTTGTGTTAAAATTACACCAGCACATGATATGAATGATTATCAAGCAGGTTTAAGACATAATTTAGAAGTAATAGAAGTTTTTGATGAAAATTTTAAAATGGGTGATTTAGTTCCTGAATATAAGGGAATGGATTTATTAGAAGCAAGAAAGAAAATAGTAGAAAAACTACAAGAAATAGGTGCTTTAGTAAAAACAGAAGATTATACACATAATGTTGCAAAATGTGAAAGATGCAAAAATACAATAGAACCAAAAATATCAGAGCAGTGGTTTGTAAGTATGAAAGATTTAGCAAAACGTGCAGCAGATAGTGTAAGAAATGGTGAAATGAAATTTGTACCTCAAAGATATGAAAAACAGTATTTTCATTGGTTAGATAATATACAAGATTGGTGTATATCACGTCAATTATGGTGGGGACATAGAATTCCAGCTTATTATTGTCAAGAATGTGGTGAAATTAATGTAGCAAAAACAAAACCAGAAAAATGTAAAAAATGTGGTTCAAATAAATTAATTCAAGATGAAGATACATTAGATACATGGTTTAGTTCTGCATTATGGCCATTTTCAACTCTTGGATGGCCAAATGAAAATTCAGAAGACTATAAAGAGTTTTATCCAACTCAAACTTTAGTAACTGGATTTGATATTATAACATTTTGGGTTTCTAGAATGATGACACAAGGACTAGAATTTACAAAAAAAGCACCATTTAAAGATGTTTTAATACATGGTATAGTAAGAGATGAGCTTGGAAGAAAAATGTCTAAAACACTTGGAAATGGTATAGATCCACTAGAAGTTATAGAAAAATATGGAGCAGATAGTTTAAGATTTTCTCTTCTTTCTGGAACAACAATGGGAAATGATATTAGATTTATGCAAGAAAAATTAGAACAAGCTTCAAACTTTGCAAATAAAATTTGGAATGCAGCAAAATTTATTACTAACTCATTAGCAAAAGATGAAGATATAATTAACTATGATGCCAAAGTATATAATTATAAAACAAATACTTATAATTCAGAATTATTGAAAATAGAAGATAAATGGATAATAAATAAGCTTGATAAATTAATAGCAGAGGTAACCAAAAATATTGATAATTATGATTTAGGTATAGCTGTTGATAAAATTTATAATTTTATATGGAATGAATTTTGTGATTGGTATATAGAAATGGTAAAACCTAGATTATATAGTGAAAATTATGATGAAAAAGTTGCAGTATGTTATGTATTAGATTATGTTTTTGGAGTATCTTTGAAGTTATTACATCCATTTATGCCATTTATAACTTCAGAAATATATGAAAAATTAGTTCATTATAATGATAAAGAATTAATGGTAAGTAAATGGCCAACACCAAGAGACAGCTTTTTATATGATAATGAGGAAGAAATAGTAGAAAAAATAAAACAAATAATTGTTGAAATTCGTAATATACGTGCAAATAAAAATATACATCCAAGTAAGAAATCAGAATTAATATTTATAACAACAAAATATGATAAACAATTAAAAGATTTAGAATCAATATTATTAAAATTAGGATTTTCTAATAAAATAACTATTGGTGGAACAATTCCAGAAAATTCAATTAAATTCTTAGTAGAAGGAATTGAAGTTTATATGCCTTTAGAAGGTTTAGTAGATTTAGAAGAGGAAAAACGAAGAGTAGAAAAAGAAAAAGAAAGATTAAAAGCTGAAATTGAAAGATGCGAAAAAATGCTATCAAACCCAGGTTTTATAAACAAAGCACCACAAACAAAAATTGATGAAGAAAAAATGAAACTTGAAAAATATAAAGAAATGTTTTCAAAATTAAATTAAAAATATAAATTAGGGGCAAATGAAAGGATATTATATGTATAAATTTGTTCCTAATTTTTTTCCTGAACTTCCACAATTTTGTATAATTTGTGGAAAATTAAACAAAAATTTTATATGTGATAAATGTAAAAAAAGAATAGAAAAATATGAAAAATATAAATTGATAACTGGTAAAAATAATATTGCAAAATTTTTAAACTGTAAGCAAATAGAATTTGATGAGTTCTTATATTGCTTTGATTATGCAGGTTTAATTAGAAAGTTATTACTAAAATATAAATTTTCAGATTGTGCATATTTAGGAGAATTATTTTCAAAATTCATATTGTTTAAATGTAGTGATATATTAAAAAAATATGATATGATAATTCCTGTTCCTATGGATAAAATGAAAAAAATAAAAAGGGGATATAATCAAACTGAAATTATAGTTAATATTTTACAAAAAAAATTAAATAATATTTTAATATATAATAATTTAATAAAAAAACAAACAAAAACACAAAGTACTTTAAATATAAAAGAGAGAGAATTAAATGTAAAAGATGCATTTGAAATAAAAAATCTGAGTATTTTAAAAGATAAAAAAATTATTTTATTTGATGATATTTGCACAACTGGCGCAACAGTTAATGAGATCTCTAGAATATTAAAATTAGCTGGTGTAAATAAAATTAGTGTTTTAGTAATTGCAAAAGATTAAAAAATTTATATAAAATTAATAATTTTTTAAGGTTAATTTAAGAAACTATATATATAATCAATTTATCATATAAATGAAAGGAGAGATGCGATGGTTATTAAGTTAAATTACAATATGAAAAGTAACGAAAATTTTAAGTAAAATCCCCAAATTAAATATATTGAAAGGCGATTATTAACAAAATAATCGTCTTTTTTTGAAAAAAATATATATTATTAGAAAAAATGGGGAAAATTTGAAATAGATAAAAAATTGTGTTATAATGAAAAACGTAACAATAGAGTAATTATTTTTAAGAAAGGAAAAGACTTATGTCAGTAAAAGAAGAAATTGAGGAACTTAAAAAGAAGCGGAAATATTTAACTCACGAGTTAGAAGAGAAACAGAGAGAATTATATATTCTTCAAAAAAGTGCTCAAGGAAAAGAGAAAAAAGCAGAAGAACTAAAACCAAAGGTTTCTCCATTAGCAAAAAGGTTATATGAGAAAGTTGTAGCGGAACAATGTCAGCAACAAGAAAATGTAAAAAAGCTTATTACTGTAATTAATGGTATGCAAAATGAATTGAATGAAGTTGATAGGCAGCTTTTTGTTAGGCTAGATGATCCAAGAATGTATATTGAAGAGCAAACAGAAAAAATGGTTCTCAAATTTTTGATACATATTGGAGAAAATTTAGAAAATGTTGGACTGGAAATAAGAAGTGATTATGAACTAAAGGCAGAACGAGTCTTAGTATCAAATGCCAATTATTCTGATTATGATTTTCCAACAGGAAACATAGGGATATATAATAAAAAGTCCTGTAAAGTTATCGTTTTAACGGAGGATTTCCCGTTTTCAAAGGTAAAATTACGCAATGGGGAAAATCGGAAAGATACTGAATGGTTTGAAGATTATAAAGCACAGTTTAGAAAAAATTTCTTGAAGAAACTTGAGGAAAGATTCTGCTATGAAAAATCTTTCAATCTGACAATTAAAGACTCTAAAACTTTTACATTAGAGTTAGTGTAAAAGTTTATCAAAAACGGAGCTAGAAGATGCAATTTTTTGCATCTTTTAGCTTTTTTATAAAAAAAAATGTATAAAAAATTCCTTATTTGTCATAATAAAAGTATAAATACAATATAAGGAGGAAATTATGAAAGCAACAGGAGTTGTAAGAAGAATAGATGATTTAGGAAGAGTTGTTATTCCAAAAGAAATTAGAAAAGTTCATAGAATAAAAGAAGGAGATCCACTTGAAATATTTACAGATAAAGAAGGAGAAATAATACTAAAAAAATATTCACCAATAGGAGAACTTACTGAGTTTGCTTCAACATATGCTGATACAATATCAAAAACAACAGGACATATTGCTTGTATAACTGATAAAGATACTGTTATAGCAGTAGCTGGTGGATCTAAAAAAGATTTTTTAGAAAAAGGCTTAAGTAAAGAATTAGAAGAAGTAATGGAAAACAAAGAAATTTTTAAAAGTAAAGAAAATAATGAAATTTCTATTCCAATAACACAAAATGAAGGTAGAGAAAGAATATATAATTCACAAGTTATATATCCAATAATAACTGATGGTGATGTTGTTGGAAGTGTAATACTTTTATCTAAAGAACCAAATAAGAAAATGGGTGAAGTAGAAGATAAAGTTGCACAATCAGCGGCAGGTTTTTTAGGAACTCATTTAGAAATTTAAAAGTTAAAGGCGATATGAGATTTAATTAATCATGTCGCTTTTTAATGTCGAAAAATGTTTACATAAAATTTGACTTTTAAGAATAGAATATGTTATAATAAATTTATTGCACATTTAACTGAAAAAGATTTAGGAGGGATAACTATGAAGGAACTATTACGGAGTGTCCTTATCAAAGAATATACAAATGATTTGATGGACTATTTGTACGGTATTGGTTTTTCAGTGGAGCAAGCAGATGCCTATATAAAATTTGCTATGCTATCTATGACTAAGGATATAAAGATGGAGCAGATTTATATAAAGGCTATACCCAAAACACTTAAAGAGTATCCAGGTTTGGCTAAAGAATTATTAGAGCATAGCTCTGATTTGATTGAACTGGAACTTGATTATAAGTGGATTGGAAATCGAGAGTTTGCAGTGATAAAAAGTGATAAAAGTGAGGGATTATACACTATTATCATTAACACTGAATAAAACTCGATAAAAGCATAAGGGGGAGCAAGTGCTCCCCTTGCTCTATTTAATATACGTATTGAAAATGTATTATTTTTGTAATATAAATTTTATAGAATTACTTTACAAATTATGGTAAAATTACAATAATAAAATTAAAAATTTTTAGGAGGATTGCTATGAATATAGAAAATATAAGTGAACTTGAAGAATTATCAAATAATGGAAATGTTCAAGCAACATATGAATTAGGAAAGAAATTTTATAATGGAAACGGAGTATGTATAGATTATAATAAAGCAAAAAGTTATTTTGAAAAAGCTTCAAGTGCTAATAATACATATGCTACATACTATCTAGGAAAGATGTATTTTTGGGGAGATGGAGTTGAAAAAGATTACAATAAAGCTAATGAATGTAAAGAAAATGTTTTAAATAGTATAGTGTATCCTAATAAAAAAGTTGAAATAGAAGAATTTTATAGTTCAAGTGATATAGAAAAATTGTCAGAAAATTATGCTAAAGCATTATTAAAAAATGTTGCTACAGCATTTAATAATGTACAATGGCAAGAAAGTTCAAATTTGAGTGATAGTGAAAGTATAACAGATGAAGATGCTATGAAATTATTACAAGGTTTAAGTATAGCATATAAACAATCAAAATTACAAAAAAATTAATTATAAAAAATATTGCCGTCTTTTGACGGCTTTTTATATTGTAAAATACTTGAAAAATATAGTAATTTATAATATAATAACAAAAATTATTTGAAAGGAGAATTTGCATAATATAATTTGCAAACAAATAAATTAATGAAGGCTATAGAAATTAGAAATAAATATTTAAATTTTTTCAAAAAACATGGACATAGTATTATTCCTTCTGCACCAGTAATTCCAGAAAATGATCCGTCTGTTTTATTTAATACAGCAGGAATGCAACCATTAGTTCCATATCTTTTAGGACAAAAGCATCCTTCTGGAACAAGGCTTACAGATTATCAAAAATGTATTAGAACAGTAGATATAGATGAAGTTGGAGATAATCGTCATTTAACATATTTTGAAATGCTTGGAAATTGGTCTTTGGGAGATTATTTTAAAGAAGAATCTATTGAAATGAGTTATGAATTTTTAACAAAAGAATTAAATATTCCAGCAGAAAAAATATCTGTAACTTGTTTTAAAGGTGATGAAGATTGTCCACGAGATGAAGTTTCTTATGAAACATGGAAAAAAGTCGGTATTCCAGAAGAAAGAATATATTTTTTCGGAAAAGATGATAATTGGTGGATAGCTGGTGAAGAAGGACCATGTGGAGCAGATACAGAAATGTTTTATGACACAGGTAAGCCAAAATGTTCTCCTGAATGTAATCCATCTTGTGATTGTGGAAAATATATTGAAATTTGGAATAATGTTTTTATGGAATTTTATAAAGATAAAAATGGTTATTCAAAATTAAAACAACAAAATGTAGATACAGGTTTAGGTTTAGAGAGAATGGCAATGATATTACAGGGAAAAGAAACGCCTTTTGAAACAGAATTATTTAGTCCAGTAATGAAAGAATTAGAAAAGTTACAAAAAATAGATATAATTGAAAGTAGAAGAATTGTAGCAGAACATTTACGTTCTAGTATTATGATTATAAATGATGGTGGAAGACCAAGTAATGTTGATAGTGGATATATCTTAAGAAGATTATTGCGTAGAATGACAAGACATTTAAATAAATTAGAAATTGATTTAGATAAATTACCAGAAATAATTGATATATCAATAGATGCAATTAAAGAAATGTATCCTGAATTACTTGATAGAAAAGAGAATATAAAGAAAGTAATAATTGATGAAAAAGATAAATTTATTAAAACATTAAAAAATGGGGAAAGAGAATTTGAAAAAGTAGCAAATAGAGCAAAAAATTCAGGAAAAAAAGTAATAGAAACACAAGCTGTATTTAATCTTTATGAAACATATGGATTTCCACCTGAAATGACAGAAGAACTTGCAAAAGAACAAAATTTGGAAGTTGATATGAAAGATTATCAAAAATTATTTAAAGAACATCAAGAAAAATCAAGATTAGGAAGTGAGCAAAAATTTAAAGGTGGACTTGCATCTACAGGAGAAATGGAAATAAAATATCACACAGCAACACATCTTTTAAATGCTGCTTTAAAAGTAGTTTTAGGTGATCACGTTCATCAAAAGGGAAGTAATATTACACCTGAAAGAATGAGATTTGATTTTTCACATAATGCTAAAATGACAGATGATGAGAAAAAACAAGTTGAAGATTTAGTTAATAAATGGATTTCAGATAAATTAGATGTAACTGTAGAAGAAATGCCAAAAGAAGAAGCTATAAAAACAGGGGCAGAATGTATGTTTATTGAAAAATATCCTGATATTGTAACTGTTTATTCTATTGGAAATATTTCAAAAGAACTATGTGGTGGACCTCATGTTAAAAATACAGGAGATTTAGGACATTTTAAAATAAAAAAAGAAGAAGCATCTTCTGCAGGAGTTAGAAGAATAAAAGCAATTTTAGAATAATTTTTTGTAGAAACTATATACTTTAAGTATATAGTTTTCAATTTTAAGAAATGAAGGTATATAAAAATGCAAAATAAAAAATTAATAATAGTTTGTTCTAAAAATAAAGCAAAGAATAATGCAGTAAATGCTGTTATGGGAGAATATTTTGATGGCTTTGAAATAAAATCACTAGAAACAAATTCTGGTGTATCTGAAACTCCTATTGGAGATGATGAGGGAATAAAAGGTTGTTTAAATCGTATAGAAGATGCAATTAATCAAAATCAAAATGGTGATTTATATATAGCTATGGAAGGCATTTTAACTAAAAATAGATATGGTACTTTTCTTTGTGGATGGACAGTTATATATGATATGAATTCAAAAGAATATTTGTATGGTTGCAGTGCAAAAGTTAAAGTTCCAGATGAAATTATAATAAATACTAAAAAATCACAAAGATTATCAGATGTTGTTGCTAAGTTTGTCGGAAGTACAGATGATGAAATAAGCAAAATTGGTACAAATGGTTTACTAACAAATGGTTCATATACAAGAACAGATGAATTTATAGATTCAATTTTATGTGCTATATCAAGTAAATTTAAAAAGTTAAAATAAAGAGTTATTAAAAATCAAGTTCAAAAATATATAATTTTTAATGGCTGAGCTGGCTAGATTCGAACTAGCGCATGCCAGAGTCAAAGTCTCTACATAGCTTTGTTTTATAGTGTTTGTTAAGATTGTTTAAGATTAGTTAAAGTGCTGATTTTTAAGGAGTTTTATCGTTTTTTATATTAAAATTTCGGTTTAATAATATTTTTTAGATTTTTGGAGTAGTTTTATAAACTGCTTTTTTTTTTAATTTTGTTTGAAAGAAAAATTATATAACAATTAGATTTATGTATAAAAATGATTCAAAAGAAGTTATAATACTTCAAAAATTTATATTGGATTATATAAATTCTAGTATTAAACAAAAGTTAAATAACTCATTAACAAATGTTAATGTACCTGTACAATATAAGTTAAATGATAATATAAAATATAATAAAAATAATAAATATAATACTTGTTTGAATTATAATTCTAATGTAATGTATGATTCTGATTTGTTAAACGCTCTTTATGAAAATTAAATTTAATCTAACTGGATTTTTAACATTAAAATTTTAATTGATTATTTTTTTGATTTAATATATACTAAAATTGAAAGGAGTAATCTTATATGACACATGAAATGAAATTAAATGAAAAACCTTTTAATAATATAGATAAAGGTATAAAAAAAATCGAACTTAGATTATATGATGAAAAGAGCTCAAAAATAAACTTGAATGATTTTATTATATTTCATAAAACAACAGACTTATCTCAAACAATTAAAGTTAAAGTTACAGGACTATTAAGATATAATTGTTTTGAAGATTTATTTAAAGATGTTGATTTTAATATATGTGGACCTGCAAATAGTTTGGCAGAAAAATTAGATAGTATTCATAAAATTTATTCAACAGAAGAAGAAAAAAAATATGGGATTTTAGCTATTCATATAGAAAAAATATGATAATAACATAAAGCGAGGTGAAAAGTATTAACTTTTTCACCTCGCTTTGTTTAAAAGATTCTTTCTAATTTTTGAGTTAAGAAAAATTTAGATAATTTCTGATTATTTTCTAAATAGAAATAACTCTGTGGAGCGGTAAAACCAAATTCAGCTTTTAATCTCTCTAACATCAATGGATTTTTTAAACGATAAAGATGTTGAATGTGATAAGCATGTTTAGATTGTTTTAATCCTCTATTAAAATCGTCATTACCAACTCCTTTTTCTAAAATATGCTCTGGATAAGTAATTATACTATCTATATCTGCAACATATTCTATGCTACAAATTGGTGAAGAAGTATAAATCCATAATTTGTTTACTCCCTTTTTAGGAATATATTTTCTAAATTCATAATTCTTCTGACCAGCTTTTATCAGATTAACAAATTTAGGCTTTATGCTTATTACTATGTCACTCATTTAAGTACCTCCATAAAATAATAGATAGAATAGTTTCTGAATAATTTGTAAGGTTCATCAAGCCATCTGTGAACTTCTGTATAGAGCTTTTTCAAACCTATAGTTCCCATTTCTTTTCTTAAATTGTCATAGTTAATCATATAAGAAGGTAAATAAGTATAAGCACCTTCTTTAACATACAATGACTTGGAAAGTTTTGCTCCAGACCAATCTGTTACTAATGGTGCATACAATATCATAGGTAATTGAGCTACACTATAACCTAATAAATCTGTAGTTTTATACAAGAGTTGCTCTTGATAAAAACCCGCATAATCGCTACCTGTAATTCTTAACCATTGATAGTCTAAAGTTTCATCCTGATTATCTATGGAATACACTAAACCTCTTATAAGATTTCTTAAAGGGGTATTATACTCCAATCGTTCACTTTCCTGATTGATGTCCACTTCAAACCTACCATGTTCTGGGCAAAAACAAACCAGTTTATCACCAACAAATTGATTTTCAATACCTCTTTTGTCGGTTAATCCACAGATTGGACATGCAGCTCTAATCCTAATGATATGTTTTTTGGGCTCTAATATAGGAGCTAAAAGTTCTCTATTATTAATAACCTTTTTAACAATCTCAGGAATACTTGTGTGTTTGTTAAATTCCCTTTGCCCTCTTACTTGATAAGGAACATTTGAAAGAGTTGATAGTTGATCAAGTATTTCATAATATTGATCAATAAACTTGTCCATTTCACCACTTTCACGTAAACTGATTTGATACTTCTTATTATCAATCATTTTTGCAATAGCGGGGGCAGTATCAACCATTTCAAAAAGCACGGAAACTTCTAACTCAGGATCATAGTTTGTAAGTGTATTTGCTAAACTAAATGCTAAACAAAAAACTTCCAAAGTTCCAAAGTGTGGAGAAGAATTAGGCTGTGCACCGATACTTATTTTGACTTTCTTTTTCCGTAATTGACTATGTATATACTGAATAAGTGAGTCTTGATAAACGTATGAACCTCCTCCTAATGGATTGTAAATTTTTCCATCTGATTCAAGTAACATAATAGAATCCTCCTTTTTAATAGTACACTATTTTAAAATGCTACTATACCATTTGGTACAGTAGCATTTTACCATAAATTTACATAAATGTAAATACTAGTATAGTTTCTTACTAATATAATTATTCCCTTAATAAATTCTTAATTGCGTAGTCAATACCATTTTCATTATTTGAAAGAGTGATGAAATTACTTATCTCTTTTATGGTAGCATTACTATTTTTCATACAAATACTTAAAGTTGAATTGTTTAAAATTTCATAATCATTAATTCCATTTCCAAATGCAATAATATATTTAGATAAATTTAATTGCTTTATTATAAATTGTACAGCTGTATATTTGTTAACTCCTTTAGGTAAAATATTATTTTGAAAGTATTCTACTTTTTTATATTTTTTTAATCTACTCGCTTTGAAAAAGTCTACTTTATAATCTAAATATAACTTGTGTTTTATATTTTCCATCTTTTCTATACTTTCAACATTTAATATAAATTTTTCAATTTTTATTTTTTTTATATCTTCATTATTTTTTAAAATATTAATCTTATATCGACCATTATCCATGTATTTGTTACAATTAAAAGAAATGGTTTTACAGAACAAATTTTTATCATCAATTATATACCAATAGATATTATTTTTATCTAATATATTGATAATATCAATAGCTTCTGATCCCTCTATATAATTACTATTTATAACTTCGTTTTGACTGATACTATATATTTGCTGACCGTTACTACATATAATAAGATTTTCTATATAATTTTGCAAAGAATATTCTCTAACTATTTTCATTGTTTCGATATAATTTCTTCCTGAAGCTAAAACTATGCTATTATTTATTGACAAATTTATTAAACATTCAAAGTCAATATTAGATATTTTTTTCTTATCATTTAATAAAGTTCCATCAAGATCAATTACAATTGTTTTATTCTTTAACATCTAATATCTCCTTAAATTTTTGGGGTTCATATACTAATTTTAATAACTGTAGATGTGTTAATCCTTTAATTTCAGTATGAAATAACTTTCTATTATAATTTTCTATTTCATCAATAGTCATATCATTATTCATTTGTTGATAGGGAGTATATATTGTTGGCCTAATTTCAACGTGTAGTCTATTTAAGAAAGAAATAGTTTTAATAATGCTTTCTCTAGTTTGCCCTGGTATTCCTAACATAATGCAAGCTTTTATTTTTATATTATATTTTTGTACTCGTTTTATTGTTTCTTCTAATTCATCTACATTATATTTTTTACCTATATATGCAAGTTCTTCTTTATTAATAGTTTCTATTCCTAATGAAATTTGCTTACAACCAGAATCGCTCATTTTCTTTAACATATTTTCATCATTTAAAAAATTCATTCTAGTAGTACATTCCCATTCTATTCCTTGAAAATCTTTAATTAACATTTCACATAGTTCTACTACGTATCGCTTATTTAGTGTAAAATCAGGTGAAAAGAATTTAACATATTTGTATTCATTAAAATTTTTATATAGGTATTCTTTAAGTTTGCTTATATTACGTCTTCTATCTTTATGCCCTTCTGTCATCTGGACTAGACAATGTGGACAATCATATGGACAACCTCTACTTATTGTTATAATAATTCGTTTCTTATTTTTCACTTTAAAGTAATTTGTTATAGGTAATTTTTCAAGATTAGAAAAGCCTAATTCATCAAAATTGATATACTCACCTTTTTTTGTATCTATTAATTTTCCATTTAGTATCAATTTAATTCCAGATAAAATTTCAAAATCATTATTTATTATGTATTTAAAATAATTTTCTATTGCTTTTTCTTGATCTCCATTAGTATATATAGCATCTATTTTTGTTTTTTTAAAAAAATTTGGTAATAAAACTGGTAAAATTCCATATGCTATTATTTTTGTTGTTGGTGAAAATTCTTTTATTAATTCTGAAATATTAATACTTTGTCTTAAGTTTTCAGTTGTTATATACATAGCGACAACTTTATATTGAACTTTTAATAATCTTTTGGCTACTTGTAATAAATCTAAATTTTCCATATCAGCATCTAAAATATCAATTTTTTCGGGAAATTTTTTTTCTAAATAATCTACAATTTCACCTAGTTGAGTAAAATGGTAGTTTATATGTCTTACTGTAGAAGTATTTGCCCATAAAACTAAAAACTCTTTCATTATACTTTAACACACACTCCTTCATAGAAATGTAATTTTCTACATCATTATATCAATTATTTGATTTATAGTCAAATTTTTTATAATGGAAGATAGTGTCAATTTATTTCGGGAAATTTTATAAAAAATTTTTACCCTTCAAAATTGCTCTATAAATAAACTGTCT
>CANQEX010000045.1 GCA_947596225.1 uncultured Clostridia bacterium
AAACAGGATATTTTACTGAAAAATCACCAATAAAACCAAATAGTCCATACTCAGCTTCTAAAGCATCATCAGATTTAATTGCACTTGCTTATAGTGAAACATATAAAATGAATGTTAGTGTAACTAATTGTTCAAATAATTATGGACCTTATCAATATCATGAAAAATTAATACCACATATGATTTCTCTAGCTATGCAAGATAAAAAACTTCCAGTATATGGTGAAGGTTTAAATATTAGAGATTGGTTATATGTTGAAGATCATTGTGAAGCTATTGACATTATTTTACATAAAGGTAAAAAAGGTGAAAGATACAATATTGGTGGACATAATGAAAAGAGAAATATAGAAATAGTAAAATTAATATTACAAAGATTAGGAAAACCAGAAAGTTTGATTTCTTTTGTAGAAGATAGAAAAGGACATGATTACAGATATGCAATAGATCCTACAAAATTGAAAAATGAATTTGGATGGGAACCAAAAACAATGTTTAAAGATGGTATAGTAAAAACTATAGATTGGTATATTGCACATCCAGAATATTTAATGAAATAAAAGTAAAACTTGTTAGAAATTAATTCTAGCAAGTTTTATTCTTGACAGAAAATTACCTAAGTGATAGTATTTTATAAGATATAAAAACAAAGGAATTAAAAATAATGCAATTAATCAAAATAATTTTAATAATAATTTCAAGTGTAGGATATTATTTATATTTAAAAAGAAAAGATTATATTAAAGATGAATTTATACCTATATTTATAATTTCGAGTATAGGAGTTATAGAATTTATAGCAGGAATTTTAAATATTATGAAACTTGCAACAATGCTTATTACATTGATTGGAGTAATAGTATTTATTAAAGAAATTCTTATAATAAAAAAATCTAAAATTAAATTTAATTTTAGTACTATAATTTATACAATTATAGTACTAATTTCTCTTTATTGGTTAAAAGGAATAATTTTAACTCATTACGATAATTTTTCACATTGGGCTATGATTGTAAGAGAGATGTTACTAAAAGACAGATTACCAAATTTTCAAGATAATTTAATTATATTTACTTCATATCCACCTGGAACTGCATGTTTTATATATTATGTTTGCAAAGTTTTATGGAGCTCAGAGAGAGTAATGTTATTTGCACAAGCATTACTAATTATCAGCAGTATATATACAATATTTGCTTTTTGCAATAAAAATAAAAAAATTTCTTATATTATTGCAATTATAACAACAATATTTTTATTAATAGGTAATATTTATATAGATCAATTATTAGTAGATACAGTATTATCAGTTATGGGACTAGCTGTTTTATCAATAATTGTTTATTATAGAAATGATAGTAAAAAATCTTTCTTAATATCTATTCCAATATTATCTTTATTGATGTTAGTAAAAAATAGTGCAATATTTTTTATTATAATAGATTTGATTGTATGGATTGTTTATTTTATAAAAAATAATGGTGTGAAAAACATTTTTAAAACAAAATATATTGCTTTAATTTTAATACCAATTTCAATGTTAATATTATGGAAGGCACATACGAATTTGGTTTTTGATCATTCTAATACTACTAAACATGCTATGTCTATTTCAAATTATGTATATAATCTAAAACAAAAAGATACTAATGAAATTAAAGAAATATCTAAAAATATTTTTAGTAGAATGTTTTCGTTTAAAGATATAGAAAATGTAATAATTTTAATATTATTTTTAGTACAAATATTATTAATTATAATATCAAGAAAAGATAAAAAAGTAAGATTAGGAATAATAAAATCTTTAATATTAATGATCTTATCATATATTTTATATCAAATAGGTATATTATTTATGTATATCTTTTCTATGCCAGGTCCTGAAGCTAGTGGGTTATCTGGTTATATAAGATATTATAGAACTATAATATTATTTGAATATGGTATTTGTGCTATATCGATATTATACTTTTTTAATAATATTGAAATTACTGGAAAATACAAAAATATAATAATTAAACTAATAATTGCAGTTATATTAGTTATTCCAATTATGTTTTATCCAAAAAATATAAAAGCTGTATTTACCAAAATTTCTGTTGAAAATGATCCAAAAATTAGAAATAAAATATTACAGCTTAAGGAAGCTTATAATATTGAAGAAGAACAAAGTTATCTCATCTATATATCTGATGAAGATTTAAGTAAAGGATATCTAGAATATATGTGTAAATATGATTTTAGAAGTCCTAATATACGTGTAATAGGAAGTTTTGATGAATTACAAAACATGGATGAAATTTTTAATTATAAATATTTTATTATTTATCAAAAGTCTAGTGAAACAGATGAATTTTTAGATATAATAAAAGGAGATAAAAACGAAAATGTCTTTAGATTTGACTAAAAAAATTTTTATATTAATTCCTGCACTAAATCCAAGCGAAGAATTTGAAAAATATATTAATGAATTAATAGAAAATGGGTTTAATAATATTTTAGTAATAAATGATGGAAGTTTAGAAAAATATGAAAAAATATTTGAAAATATAAAAATAAAAAAAGAATGTAATGTAATATCACATAAAGTAAATGAGGGAAAAGGAAAAGCAATAAAAACAGGATTAAAATATTTTATAGAAAATGAAAATATTAATGATTTTATAGGTGTTATAACAGCAGATTCTGATGGACAACATTTAGTAAAAGATATTGAAAATATTGCTAAGCAGATGCAAGAAAATACAAATAGTTTATTATTAGGAACAAGAGATTTTTCAGGAGAAAATATACCTAGTAAGAGTAGTTTTGGAAATAAATTAACTTCAAAAATATTTAAAACTTTTTATGGTACAAAAATATCAGACACTCAAACTGGGCTAAGAGGTATTCCAATAAGTTTAGTTAAAGATTTTATAAATATAGCAGGAAATAGATATGAATATGAAACTAATATGCTTATTGAATGTATATTAAAGAAAATTCCAATAGTAGAAATTCCTATTGAAACAGTTTATATAAATAACAATGAGAATACGCATTTTAGACCTATTCATGATTCAATATCAATTTATTGGAGAATTTTCAATTCTTTTATAAAATATTCAATGATATCAATTATATCTTTTGTAATAGATATATCATTATTTAAAATGTTTTTAGTGTTTGTAAAATTAAATTTTACAGAAACAATTTTAATATTATTAGCAACAATTTTTGCAAGAATAATTTCATCATTAATTAACTTTTTACTTAATAAGAAATTTTCATTTAATAGTAATAAGAAAATAAAAAATACTATAGTAAAATATTATATTTTGTGTATAGTACAAATGATAATATCTGGAATATTAGTTTCAACTATATTTAAGTTAACAGGTCTTTCTGAAGTAATTATAAAATTAATTGTTGATACAGTGTTATTTATAATTAATTTTAGAATTCAAAGAATATATATTTTTAATGAATAAAAATAGCTTTATATTTATAAAGCTATTTTTTTGTAAAATTTTTGTGATAATTAATAGTTTTATATTGAAAAATAAACTATTAAATGATAAAATTTAAAAAGATTTTTTTGTTAAATGGTGTATTATGGAAATTTTAAAAAAATTAAGTAAATATAGAAATATTATATTAATTTTATGTGATATGATTTGTATATTTTTTGCATATTACATAGGTGCTATTTTAATATCTGATGGTAATAGTTTAATATTAGACAAGTATTATGCAGAAAGAGTATTAAAAACTGTTGCAATTTCAATTCTTGTATATCAACTAATTTTTCATATTACTAAAAGATATAATAGCATTATAAGATATGAAGAAGGTAAAGATTATGTATTATATATTATTATATGTATAATATCATCTTTTATTGTTTCAATATTAAAATATATTCTTGGTATAGGAATTGCAAGTACAAAATTAAATATATTAGCTGGAATATTTATAGGAACAATGATGGTTACTTACAGAGTAATAATAAGACATATTTTAGTATTTGATGTTTTTAATAGAGGTGTTGTTGTTAAAAGTGATAATGATACTAAAAACATATTAATAATAGGTGCGGGAAATGCTGCACATGAAATTATAAAAACTATTCATTCTAATATGTCTGAAATATATAATATTGTTGGAATAATAGATGATAATCCTAAGAGGTTAAATTTTACAATTTCAGGTGTTAAGATATTAGGAAATAGAAATGATATTGTAAATATTTGTGAAGAAAATAAAGTAGATTTAATTTTCTTTTCTATTGCAAATATAGATAATGAGAATAAAAAACAAATATTAAATATATGTCAACAAACTAAAGCAAAAGTAAGAATTTTACCTGGAATGAAGGAAATTATACGAAATAAAAAACTTTTTGAAAATTTAAGAGATGTTGAAATAGAAGATATTTTAGGAAGAGAACCTATAAAGTTAGACAATAGAAATATTGAATCATTAATAAAAGATAAAGTTGTTTTAGTTACTGGAGCTGGTGGTTCAATAGGCTCAGAACTATGTAGGCAAATAATAAAATACAAACCACAAATACTTGTAATGTTAGATATATATGAAAATAATTTATATGATATAGAATTAGATTTAAAAGCAAAATATCCAAAAATAAAAATAGAGGCAGTAATTGCTAGTATAAGGGATAAAAAAAGATTAGAAGAAATTTTCAAAAAATATAATCCATATTTAGTATTTCATGCAGCTGCACATAAACATGTACCATTAATGGAAAATAGTCCATTAGAGGCAATAAAAAATAATATATTTGGAACATATAATGTAGTAAATACATGTGATAAATATAAAGTAAAAAGATTTATTTTAATATCAACAGACAAAGCTGTAAATCCTACAAATATTATGGGTGCTACAAAAAGAATGTGTGAAATGATTGTACAAGCCAAAAACAAAGTAAGTGATACAGAATTTGCTGCAGTACGTTTTGGAAATGTACTTGGAAGTAATGGATCTGTTGTTCCTTTATTTAAAAAACAGATTGCAGAAGGTGGACCAGTAACAGTTACACACAAAGAAATAACAAGATTTTTTATGACAATTCCTGAAGCTGTTGAACTTGTACTTCAAGCTATGACTTATGCTGAAGGTGGAGAAATATTTGTTTTAGATATGGGAGAGCCAGTAAAAATTTATGATTTAGCAGAAAGCTTAATTAGGTTATCTGGGTTTGTTCCAAATCAAGAAATTCAAATAGAAATAACAGGTTTAAGACCTGGTGAAAAATTATATGAAGAACTTTTAATGCAAGAAGAAGGTTTAGAAAAAACTGCTCATGATAAAATATTTGTTGAAGAACCAATGGATATAACAATGGATAATATAAAAGAAAAATTAGAAAAACTTACAAATTTATTAAGCAAAGAAAATGCTAATTTAGAAGATACCAAAAAAGTAATAAAAGAAATTATTCCAACTTATCATGAAGCAAATTTATAAGGAGAATATAGAGATGTCAAGAATATATTTAGCGTCACCACATATGTCTGATAAAGGTTATGAAAGAGAATATGTTAAAGAAGCATTTGATACTAACTGGTTATCAACAGTTGGAGAAAATATTAATAAATTTGAAGAAAGTGTAAAAAATTATTTAAGAGTAAAAAATGCTGTTGCACTTTCAAGTGGAACAGCTAGTGTGCATTTAGGATTAAAAGCTTTAGGAGTAAAAAAAGATGATATAGTATTTGTATCAGATCTTACATTTTCTGCAAGTGTTAATCCAATAATATATGAAAATGCAACACCTGTATTTATAGATTCTGAATATGAAACTTGGAATATGTCTCCAAGGGCTTTAGAAAAAGCTTTTGAAAAATATCCAAATCCTAAAGCTGTAATTGTAGTTCATTTATATGGGCGTGCAAGTAATATGGAAAAAATAACAGAAATCTGTGAAAAACATAATGTACCAATTTTAGAAGATGCAGCTGAAGGACTTGGAAGTATTTATAAAGGAAAATATTTAGGAACTTTTGGAAAATGCTCTGCACTTTCATTTAATGGAAATAAAATAATTACTACAACTGGTGGAGGAATGCTTGTATCAGATAATGAAAATATAGTAAATAAAGCTAGATTTTGGTCAACACAAAGTAAAGATCCAGCAAGATTTTATCAACATTCTGAAATAGGCTATAATTACAGAATGAGTAATGTATTAGCTGGTATTGGAAGAGGTCAAATGAAAGTCTTAGAAAATAGAGTGTATAAGAAACGAGAAATTTATGATATTTATAAAAAGGCTTTTGAAAAAATTGATGAAATTGAAATGAATACAGAGAAAGAATTTGAAAGATCAAATAGATGGCTTTCTACAATGCTTTTGAAAGAAAATTCAAAAGTAAAACCTTTAGATATAATTGAAGCATTAGAAAAAGAAGATATAGAAGCAAGGTTGGTATGGAAACCAATGCATATGCAACCTGTTTTTGAAAAATATGATTTTATTAAAAATGATGATAGTAAAATATCTGTTGGAGAAGATTTATTTAATAGAGGAGTTTGTTTACCTTCTGATACAAAGATGACTAATGAAGATATCGAAAAAGTAATTGGTATAATTCTTGAATTATTTTAAAAATTAATTTTTATAATAAGTTTTTGGAGTAGATTAATGTATAAGAAATATATAAAAAGATTATTAGATATTATTATAAGTTTATGTAGTTTAATTATTTTATCACCAATAATTTTAATAGTTGCAATTTTAGTTAGAATAAAACTAGGCAGTCCTATAATTTTTAAACAAGAAAGACCTGGTAAAAATGAGAAAATATTTAAATTATATAAATTTAGAAGTATGGATAATAAAACTGATGAGAATGGAAAATTGCTACCAGATAAAGAGAGGCTAACTAAGTTTGGGAAGATATTAAGAAGTACAAGTTTAGATGAATTACCAGAATTAATAAATATTTTAAAAGGTGATATGAGTTTAATAGGACCTAGGCCACTTGCAGTTTCTTATTTACCTTATTATAATGAAACAGAAAAACATAGACATGATGTAAGACCTGGATTAACTGGTCTTGCCCAAATAAATGGAAGAAATGCGTTAAATTGGGAAGATAGATTTAAGTTTGATATTGAGTATATAAATAATATTACTTTTATAAATGATGTAAAAATACTTTTAAAAACTTTTTATAAAGTTATAAAAAGAGAAGGTATTGTAACTAGAGGAACAAATCAAATTATAGATTTTGATGAATATAGAAAAGATCAAAAAACAAAATGAATATAATTCATCAAAACATATTTAATAAAAATATTTATAAGGAAGTATAAGCTAATTATGAAAAAAAGAGTATTAGTTATAGGATGTGGTACTATAGTTGCTGCAGATTTAAATATGGCATTAAAAAATAATGATGAATTTGAAATTTGGGGATCATCTATATATAAAAACCATGGTATATATGTTTATAAAAATTATATTGATGATATACCATCTATGAATGATAAAAATTTTATAAAAGTTTTGAATAGTAAAATTGAAGAATATGATTTTAAGTATTTAATTCCTACACATGAAGATATGATTTTATTTTTACAAGCAAATAAGGATAAAATAAATGCAACTATAATTTCATCAAATTATGATACATCTTTACTTTGCAGATATAAAACAAAAACATATGAAAGAATGAAAGAATATGATTTTGTTCCTAAAGTATATAAAAAAGAAGAAGTAAAAGAATATCCTGTTTTTGTGAAAAAAGATGATGATCAAGGAGCAAGACATGCACATAAAGTTGAAAACAAAGAAGAGTTAGATTTATATACAAAAGAAGATAACATGATAATTTGTGAATACTTACCTGGAGAAGAAGTAACTGTAGATTGTTTTACAAATAAAAATAGAGAACTTATATTTTGCAATCCAAGGGAAGCAGATAGAATGCTTGCTGGAATTGATGTTCATTCAAGAAGAATTCCTTTAACAGATGAAATTAAATATATTGCAAATTCATTAAATAAAGAAATAAATTTTAGAGGAAATTGGTTTTTCCAAATAAAAAAGGATATAAATAAAAAATTTAAATTATTAGAAATAAGTACAAGATTAGCAGGAGCTTTTAGTTTAAGTAGAGGATTAGATGTAAATTTACCACTATTTGCTTTAAAAGATTTTGATGGACAAGATGTTAATATTACTTATAATGATACTAATATTGAAGCTGATAAAGAGTTTTTTGGAAAATATAATATTGATGTAAAATATAATGAAGTTTATATAGATTATGAAACTTGTTTTAAAAATGTAGATCCACTTCTTATGATGTATTTATATCAATGTATTAATAAAAATATAGAAATAAAATTATTAACTCAAAATAAAGCTAAAGCAATGGCTTTTTTTAAAGAAAATAAAATTTCTAATGAGTTATTTAATCAAATTATTGAATTAAATAGAACAAATATAAAAAACATTTTAAAGAAAAACAGCATTTTTGTTTCTAATGATATTGAATTAAAAAATAGTATTAGAGTTAATGAAAAAAAATATTATTGTTTTGATAGTAACATAGTTGAAGCATTAATTGATTGGAGAAATTAATATTTATGGAAATAGGTAGTGAATATTGGAAATACAATGAAAATTTAGAAAAGAATAATGCAGAATTTTGGAATTTAGGAAAAGATAATAAATTTACACTTTCTGGTAGAACTTCTATTTACTATATTTTAAAGAATATAATAAAAAATATTAATTTAAAAAAAGCTTATTTACCATCATATTGTTGTGAATCTATATCATTACCTTTTATAGATTTAGGAATAGAAGTTGTATATTATGATGTATATTTTGATAATGGATTAAAATATAATATAAATTTAAATCAAGAATGTGATATATTTTTTGCTATTAATTATTTTGGTTATTCATGTATGAATATGGAGGATTATATAAAACAATTTAAGAAAAAGGGAAAAATAGTAATTGAAGATATAACACATAGTATTTTTAGTAATAAAAAATATAGTGAGTATTCAGATTATTTATTTGCTAGTTTAAGAAAATGGTTTCCAATAGCTAGTGGAGGAATTGCTGTAAATATGAATTCAAATTTTTTACTAAATTTAGAAAATACAAATAAAGATATGATTTCTATTAAAACTGAAGCTATGAAAAATAAAGAAAATTATATGTCTAATAGTGAGGGTAAAAAAGAAGTTTTTCTAAAGCAGTATTCAGAAAGTGAAAAAATATTAGATAGTGATTATAAAAATTATAGTATAGACGAAGATTCATTAAAAATAATAATGGGAATTAATATAGAAGAAATAATAAATAGAAGAAAAGAAAATATCAAAATTATTTATGAGAAATTAAAAAATAATAAATATATAAAATTTATGGAAGAAAAATATGATGAAAAAGATTGTTTGTTATTTGTTCCTATAATTTTAGATACTAAATTAAGAGACAAATTAAGAAAGTATTTAATAGAAAATAAAGTTTATTTACCAATACATTGGATTTTAAATAAAAAATTAAATAATATTTTTGATCATGAATTATCATTAGTATGTGATCAAAGATATACAAATGAACAAATTAATATATATATTGATAAAATGATTAATTTCTTGAAAAAAGTATGAATTATTGATAGATATTAAGAAGTAAATATCTAATGTAGAAGGAGACAAAATATATGGAATTTGGTGTAGCCAATTTTACAGATAAAATTAAATGGAAAGAAATAGTACAAGATAAAGAAATATATTATCAATTAGAATATGTAGATGCGTTTTATAAAAATAATGATGGAATACCTTTTTTGGTATATGCTAAGGATAATGATAAATGTGTTTTTAATGTATTTTTAAAAAGAGATATAGCTGATGATAAAAGTTTAGAAGGAAAAGTAGAAAAAAACAAATATTTTGATATAATAACTCCATATGGATATGGTGGAGTTGATATAGTTGGAGAAAAAGATGAAAAATTATTAAAGTATTTTTTTGATGAATTTCATAAATATTGTGTTGATAATAATATAATATCTGAATTTTTAAGATTAAACCCATTAACAAATAATTATGAATTATATAAAAATACAGATTATGAAATTTTAAATATTTCGAAAACTATATATATGGAAATAGAAAATGAAGAACAAATTTGGAATAATATGAAAAGTGGCTGTAGAAATAAAATACGAAAAGCACAAAAAAATGGATTAGTTATAAAATCAGGATTTTCTATAGAAATGTTTAAAGAGTTTGTAAATTTATATAATGAGACAATGAAAAGAGATAATGCAACAGATTATTATTTCTTTTCACAGAATTTCTTTGATAGTATTTATAATAATATGAAAAATAATGCAAATATATATACAGTATATTATGAAGGAAAAGCTATAAACTCACTGATAGCAATTTATAATGGCGAAAATGCAAATTATCATTTAAGTGGATCAGATTCTAATTATATGAATTTAGGAGCAAATAATTTATCATTATATGAAGTCGCAAAAGATTTGTGTAATAAAGGATATAAAAAATTCCATTTAGGTGGAGGTTATGGTGGAGATAATAGTCCATTATTAGAATTCAAAAAATCATTTAATAGGAATGGAGAACTAAATTTTTATATAGGTAAAAAAGTGTGGAATCAAGAAATATATGATAAGTTATGTGTAATAAAAAATGTTGATAAAAATGAAACATTTTTCCCAGCATATAGAAAGGAAAGATAAATGCAAATTAAAAATAGAATAAAAAACATATTGAAAACAAATCAATTAGCGTACAATATTTTTACTTGTTTTTTTGATTTTGTTTTTGCAATAATGAAGATTTTTATAAAAGTTCAAGATAATATTATTCTTATTAATTCTTTTGGTGGAAAAAAATATGATGATAGTCCTAGAGTTATTTTTGAATATATGAAAACTCAAGAAAAATATAAAAAGTATAAAATATATTGGGCATTTGAACACCCTGAAAATTTTGAAATAGAAGGTGCTGAGAAAGTAAAATCTGATACTTTACAATATTTTATAATTGCATTAAAAGCAAAATATTGGATAACAAACTCAGCTATTGAGCGAGGATTAAAATTTAAAAATAAAAAAACAATTTATATAAATACATGGCATGGAAGTCCTATAAAAAAGATAGGATTGGCTGCAAATAGTGGACAAAAAGTTTTATTTAAAGGTAGCGAGTGTGACATTATGTATGCTCAAAGTGAGTATGAAATAGAAGTCTCTACAAAGTCTGGAACTTTACCTAAAGAAAAATATATTTTAGTTGGTTTGCCAAGAAATGATGAACTTTTTTCAGTTCAAAAATCTGAAATAGATGAAATAAGAAAAAAATTGGATGTACCCAACAATAAAAAAATTATTTTATATGCACCAACTTTTAGAGATTGGACAAGAGATAGTAATGGTTGCATAATTGCACCACCTATTGATATAAATAAATGGAAATCAAAATTATCAGATAAATATATGATATTCTTTAGAGCACATTATGAGATTAATAATATATTAGGAATAAAAAGTGATGATTTTATACGTAATATGACTGATTATCCAAATTTAAATGAACTTATGAAAATATCAGATATATTAATTTCAGATTATTCAAGTATTATGTTTGATTATTCAATTTTAAAAAGACCAATTTTTAGTTTTTGTTATGATTATGAAGAATTTCTTGAAAAAAGAGGAATGTACATAGATATAACAAAAGAATTGCCAAATGGAATTTGTAAAACTGAAGATGAGTTATTAGAACAGATAGTAAACTGTGATTTTAAAAAGCAAAAAGAAAAAACAGAAAAATTTCAAGAAAAATATGTTCAAAATGATGGTAATGCAAGAAAGTATATAGATAAAATTATTTTATAGGAGGAAAAAATGAAAGCAGTAATTTTAGCCGCAGGGGTTGGAAGTAGATTAAGACCATTTACAGAAATAATACCTAAATGTATGATTGAGGTAAATAATGTAAAAATAATTGAAAAACAAATATCTAATTTGGTTAGAAATAATATTAAATTAGAAGATATTGTAGTAGTTGTTGGATACAAAAAAGAAAAGATTGAAAAATACTTAAATGAAGTATATAAAGGTATAAACATAATTTTTAATAAAGATTATGAAAAAACTAATAATATGTATTCATTAAATTTAGTAAAAAATTTTGTAAAAGATGAAGAATTTATTTTAATGAATGCAGATGTATATTTTGAAGATAAAATAATAGAAGAATTAATTGCTGAAAAGCATGGCAATGTTATTGTTTGTGATGATGGAATTTATATAGAAGAATCAATGAAAATAACAAAACAAGATGAAAAAATAAATAAAATAAGCAAATCTATATCTAAACAAGATGCTTATGGAGTATCAATAGATGTATATAAATTTTCAAAAGAAGGAAATGCTGAATTATTTAATATAATACATAATATTATATATGTTGAAAAAAATGTTAATTCGTGGACAGAAGTTGCTATAGATATGTTATTTGAAAAACAAGATTTTTATTCTTTAGATATGAAATATAGATGGGTAGAAATAGACAATTTGAATGATTTAAAACATGCTGAAGAGTTATTTTAAGGAGTTTTTATGATAGAAGAGGATATAAGAAATAAAGAATTATTTTTATTAGATTTAGATGGTACTTTATATATAGAAAATCATCTAATAAAAGGAAGTGTAGAATTCATTGATTTACTAAAAAAACAAAATAAAAAATATATTTTGCTTACGAATAATTCTTCTAAGAGTTTAGAAAAACATGTTGAAAAAATAAATAAATTAGGACTTAAAATAAATAATGAAAATATGTTTACTTCTAGTTTAGCAACATGTATGTATTTAAAAAATAAAAAAGAGAATGCAAAAATATATGTTGTAGGAACAGAATCTTTAAGAAAAGAATTTGAAAATCAAGGTTTTTATGTATGTGAAAATGTAGAAGATAATATTGATTTTTTGATTGTCGGTTTTGATGTAGAGTTGAATTACAAAAAATTAGAAGATGCTTGCTATTTATTAGATAATGGAGTTGAATATATTGCCACTAATCCAGATTTAGTTTGTCCTATAGAAAATGGTAGATATATACCAGATTGTGGTTCTATTTGTAATATGTTAAAAATAGCAACTAATAGAGAACCTAAGTTTATAGGAAAACCAAGAAGAGAAATGATAGATATTGTTTCAAAAATGGAAAATATTCCTTTAGAAAAAATAGCAATAATAGGAGATAGATTATATACAGATATTGCTTGTGGTCTTAATGCTGGAATTACTACTATATGTGTTTTATCAGGTGAATCTAGCAAAGAAGATATAGATAGAAGTATTTATAAACCT
>CANQEX010000046.1 GCA_947596225.1 uncultured Clostridia bacterium
GTAGTTCCAACAAAAGAACCTTATCAAAAACGTACATCACATGGTATGATTTTAGGAACAAATGGTGAAAAAATGTCTAAGTCAAAGGGAAATGTAGTAAATCCTGATGATGTTGTTAAAGAATTTGGTGCAGATACATTTAGAGTTTATGAAATGTTTATGGGACCATTTGATCAAACTGCACCATGGTCAATGGAATCTATTCGTGGATGCAATAAATTTCTAGATAGAGTATGGAATATGCAAGATATTTTAGTTGATGGAGATAAATATTCACCAGAACATGAAAAAATGATGCATAAAGCAATTAAAAAGGTTACTTCAGATATTGAAGAAATGAAATTTAACACCTCAGTTGCAGAATTCATGAAAATGACTAATGAGTTTTATAAAGATAAGAAAATAAATAAAGCTGAATATAAAACATTTTTACAATTATTAAATCCTTTTGCTCCACATATTACAGAAGAAATATTTAACAGAATAGGGGAAAAGAAAACAATTAATGAAACACCTTGGCCAAAATATGATGAAACAAAAACAATTGATGATGAAATTGAAATACCAGTTCAATTTAATGGTAAATTAAAAGCTGTTGTAAAAGTACAAAAAGATGCAACTCAAGAAGAAGTAAAAAATATTGTAAATAATGATGAAACAATAAAGAAACTTTTAGAAAATAAGCAAGTTATAAAAGAAATATATGTTAAAGGAAAAATTTATAATATAGTAGTAAAATAGTAAGATGCTGGGAAGTATTCCCAGCATTTTTTTTTGATAAATTAAATCTTTTTATAATAGAATAAACGAAAACTTTTTTCTGATTTAATTTTAAAAGGCGCTTCTTTCATTCCTCTTATTTTTGAAACAGTTTTTATTGAGGTAATATTGTCTGCTTCAATATAAAAATTTAATACAATATTTGTTGGAATAGAGGATATAAAAGAAGTAAGAGCTTCAAGCATATAACCTCTTTTCCGAAAATCTTTTGAAATCATGTATGAAACTTCATATTGATTTTTAAATGTGCGATTAACAATAAGTGAACCAACAATACAACTACTTTGTTTCTCTTCGATTACAATGTAAAAATTATTTATAAAATCTCCTTGCATATAGAATTTTATATTTTGTATAGTTTCTTGAATTGTATTTACATAAACATAAGGTAAATATTTTTGGATTAATTTATCTCTTGTCATTTGATAAAAATCTTCTACATCATCTATTCTAAAATTCCGAAGTAGAAGATGCTCAGATTCAATTAGATAATTCATTCTGTATGACCCCCTATAATATTATATCATATATTATAACATAAAAATATTATGTAAAGCAATATAGATTTAATATTTTAAATTAGGTAATTGTTTGGCTAAATTTTCATAATTAGGCTTATATTTTTTTAACATATTATAAAATTTTTTTGAATGAGTTTTATATTTTAAATGACAAAATTCATGATATATAACATATTCAATAATTTCTTTAGAGTACATAATAATGTATGGATTTATAGTTATATTTTGTAAATCTTTATTACATATGGCAAGAGTACTATTTAATTTTTTGATTTCATAATCTTCAGGAGCAAATCCAAAGTTGTGTCTTGCTTTTTCCATAATATTTTCAATTTCATTTTCAGCAATTTTTGTATACATTTTTAATAGAATTGTATCTAATAATTTTTGATTATCTTTTTTTCTATAATACATAGGTAAATGAATATTTATACAATTATTTGTTAAATTTAATTCTGGTTTTTGAATTTTTAAATAATATATATTAACAGAATAATTTATTCCAAATATTTTAGTAAATTTTGGTAACAAAGATTCATCTTTTCCTAATATAAAATTATCATTATTAAAATTTATTTTTTCTTTTGTATTACTTAAATTTACTCTTCTAAAAATATTCATTTTTTCTCCTCCTACAAATAAATGTTTGCAAATGTTTGTTTGTTTTATTTTACATATAGAAAATAAATTTGTCAATACTTTTTTCGAAAAAATGTTTGGTAAAATTTTATAAAAAAATAAAAACTTAGAAAGAGAATAAAAAAAATAGGGGCGAATACGCCCCTAAAGACACTTGTTGGTAATTGTTAGTAGGGATGGTTGACGAGTTACATGCCGGTTACCGGATTTTCTTAGTCCCTTTTGCAAGCTTAACTTTTTTTACCAATCCAACAGAATTAGTAACAAGTTTTCTTGCTTTGGTGCAAAGTTTCTTGGATCTTCCACAGAAGTCACAAGAATATGCAGTGCGGTTCTTTATATAGATTATTTTCTTTGCAGAAGCAAACCCATATTGAGAAACACCACTTGCAATTTTTGCACCATCAAGGTACAAGTTTCCTTTCCTATGTGTTAGAGTGTTCGATGCTACTGAGCCCTTTTTGTAAAGGGTTTTGTAGTTCGCCTTCTTCACAACATAGGTTCGGCTGGCTTTCCACCCACCAGATACAGCCAACTGCTTCATCTGATAGCTACTTTTTTGAGTAACTATCTTTGTGATAAAGCCGTTAGAGTCTCTTTCGAATGTTTTGAAGTTTCCGCTTAAGACAAGCTTTTGTGCGG
Organism: uncultured Clostridia bacterium; assembly: GCA_947596225.1. Taxonomy (GTDB): domain Bacteria; phylum Bacillota; class Clostridia; order TANB77; family CAG-508; genus Scatovivens. The sequence continues at coordinate 2,583 of CANQEX010000046.1, forward strand.
AAAACCATTTCCCCTCTATAAATCTATAGAGGGTACTACCTTCGAACAGGTAGACGTTGTAACTAGTGTCAAATCCTATGAATTTGGCACCAGTTAGCGTATCTGTGAGTCGAACGCCAGCTGTCCGGTTAAGCACTTTTTTGCCGTTTTTGCTTACCAGTACTTTGTACTTCAGCTTTCCGCTTTGGTAAGCCTCATATACGAATTCTCCAGCGGAGTTTTCGTACATGTCAACCCTGTTAGGGCTAACGGTTTTTGTAGGTGCTACAAAACCAGTATCCGACTCGGCTACTTTTTTCAAAGTAGCCAATGACAACGTACCTTCAGCTGTAGTTACTGAAACTGCTAAATCAGCAGAATCGTAATTCAACTTAAGGGCGCCATCTTTTAGTATAACTGTTGGGGTATTCCCAAAGTCATACTTGATCATGGAACCATTTACTCCAATGGAGTAAAAGATTCCATTAGAATCAAATCCATTATACGGAGCACCGGGAAGTACTCCGTTTTTTAGCAATATACCTCTATTGGTATAGAGGTATGAACCTCTTGAGTAAAATTCCCGATAGGGAACATACTCACTTTTGTCGCCTAAACAGTAATACCGATACACGGTAATACTGTTTGCTGCATCATCAAAGGTAAACCCATAAGGCTCACCGTTTGCTGCTGCAGAAGTGCCTACTGGCGACAAAATACCTATAAAGGCAATCGCCAAAGCCAGGGTTAACAAGTTACCAATTTTTGTTAAAATTTTTTTTGACATAATGATTTCCTCCTTTATGCTAACCAACAAGTGTCTAGTCTAGCAAAACTCAGAAGTCTGAATTAAAGAGCTAGACATTAAATCCCTACAATAATTATACCATAAAATTAAAAAAAATAATAGTTCTCTAAAATATTTTAAAGAACTATTATTTTTTATTGTTTTTTTATTTTTGGTTTTGAAACTAATGATGCTATATATCCAAAGAAAATTGCTGCAGAAATTCCACCAGCAGCAGCTTTAATTCCACCAGTAAATGCACCTATTAAACCAGTTGTTTGTACTTCAGAAATTGTGCCTTTTGCAAGTAAACTACCAAATCCAGTAAGAGGAACTGTAGCTCCACAACCAGCAAAATCAATTAAATATTTATACCAACCTAAACCTCCTAAAATGACTCCAAGAGTAACAAAAGTTACTAATATACGAGCAGGAGTAAGTTTGGTTTTATCTATTAGAATTTGACCAATAATACAAATAATTCCACCAGTAATAAATGCTTTTAAAACCATGTACCAATCCATATAAAAAATCCTTATAAATATATTTAGGTTTTTTAGGATACCTATAAACCTTTTATAATTCTATACTTACAGCGTGAGCAATTCCAGGAATTGATTCACCTTGTTGAGTACTTGTTGAATTCATTAATGCACCTGTTGCTATCATTAAAACTTTTTTGTATTTCTTTTCTTGTAACATTTTATAAACATATCCAGAAAAAACTGAAGCTATACAACCACAACCAGAACCTCCAGAATGAGTATCTTGTTTTTGTTTATCAAACATCAAAACACCACAATCATTATAATTAGATTTTATATTATATCCTTTTGAACTAGCTAAATCTACTAAAATATCTTTTCCAATATGACCTAAATCACCAGTAAAAATTGCATCATAATAACTAGGATTTCTACCAGTATCTTTAAAATGAGTAATAAGAGTATCTTCAGCAGCACCAGCCATTGCAGCTCCCATGTTATTAGCATCTTTAATTCCCATGTCAACAATTTTACCAGGTGTAAATGCAGATATAAAAGGTCCATTACCATCTTTTGAAAGAATAACACTACCAGCTCCTGTAACAGTCCATTGACTTGAAGGTGGTCTTTGATTTCCAAGTTCTAAAGGAAACCTAAATTGTTTTTCAGCACTACAAAAATGGCTTGATGCACAGCATACTACATTATTTGCAAAATCACCATCTATTAATGTAGAACCAACAATCATTGATTCAACAAAAGTAGAACAAGCTCCAAAAAGTCCTATAAATGGTATATTAGTTTCTCTTAAACCAAAAGATGAAGCAATACATTGATTTAAAAGATCTCCTGCAAGACAAAAATCTATTTCACGACTAGGTATACCGGATTTTGATATAACCATATTAACAGTTTCTTTTACAATTTTACTTTCAGCAGATTCCCAGCTTTTTTCACCCCAAAATTCATCTTCTAAACATTGATCAAAAAATTGATGTAAAGGACCTTCTTTTTCTTTTGGACCAACAATTGAAGCTGTTGAAGTAATATTTACTGGTTTTGAAAGTATATAACTTTGATTTCCAACTTTTTTTATAAAAATCACTCTCCTTCTAATAAAAATTAAACTAAAATTAAGCTTTGAGTATTAAATATAATATATATTATTCCTATTATAATACTTGTAGAAATACCATAAACGAGTACTGGACCTGCAACTGTAAACATTTTTGCACCAACACCCATTACATATCCTTCAGATTTATATTCCATTGCAGGTGATACAATAGAATTAGCAAATCCTGTTATTGGTATTAAAGAGCCAGCACCAGCAAATTTACCTATTTTGTTAAATATATTAAGTCCAGTTAAAAATGCACTACAAAATACTAAAAGCATTGAAACAATAGTATAAGAATTTGTCTCATCAATTCCACGTATTTTACATATTTCAAAAATAATTTGACCAATTGCACAAATTAAACCACCAACCCAAAATGCATTAAAACAGTTTTTTAATATAGGAGAATTGGGAGTTTTCTGATCTACATATGTTTGATATTCTTCTTTACTTTGAATAGGTTTCAAAAAATCATCTCCTTTTTAGAATTTTTTATTTATAGTTATAATTTCCCAAAAAAATATACTTATTCAAAAAATTATAAAAATCTCACTTATTGACATTTTTTATAAAAAAATATAAAGTATATGTAATAATTTAATAGTATAAGGAGAATTAATTATGAAATCTGAAAAAGGTTTAACTTTATTGAAATTTACAGTACTTTGTTTGGTATTAGCTCTTATATTTGGAGTTACTGCTTATGTGGCATTACAAGAAAACGGACCTATTGATAATTATGTTAGAAGTAAAGTATCTAATAGTATACAAGATAATACTGTTACTAATAAATAATGTAACAAGGAGGAGATAAATGAAAATTGGAATAGATATTGGTGGTAGTCATATAGGAGTGGGGCTAATAGAAGGCTCTGAACTAAAAGATACAGTAGATAAATTTTTTTCTTTAGAAGATAGAAATGATATTGAAAATGCTATCTTAAGAAATATTGATGAATTAGTAAATCAACTATTATTTAAATATAATATTTCTTTAGAAAATATTGAAAGTATTGGAGTAGCTTGTCCTGGTACTGTAACAGATGGAAAGATAACTTCTTGGAATTTAGGATTAAAAAATTATAATTTGAAGTCTAAACTTATTGAAAAATACAATTTAAATGTTACAGTAAGAAATGATGGAAAATGTGCGGCATTAATGGAAAAAAAATATGGTGCTATGAAAGATTTTGATGATTGTGTTTTTGTAAATATAGGTACAGGAATTGGAGGAGCAGCTTTTTTAGGAGGTGAATTATTAGAACCCAAAAGATATTCTGGATTTGAGTTTGGACATATGACACTTGTAAAAGATGGAATTCCATGTACTTGTGGAAAAAAGGGTTGTTTTGAAAGGTATTGTTCAATAAAAGCATTAAAAACAAGAATAACAAAAACTTTAAATATAGATAGTACAGATATGTCTGGTCAATATCTAAGAGAACATGTAATGGTAGAATATCATGATAGAATTCAGGATGATATAAATGAATTTATTGATTATTTAAGAATTGGAATATGTAATCTTATAGATATATTTGAGCCTGAGGTTGTATGTTTTGGTGGTAGTTTTTCATATTATGAAGGTCATCCTGTATTAGAAAAATTAATAAAAGAAATAAATAAAGCTGGTACAACTTTTAATGAAGAAAAGCCTAAAATTGTTACTGCATTTTTTAAAAATGATGCAGGAATTATAGGGGCAACAATTTAAAACTTTACATAATTTGACTATATGTATATAATATGATATAATATAAAAACGAGAAATTAAAAAATAACACGAAACAAATGAATAGGAGGCTGTGTATTATGAGCATAGTGAAATTAAAGTTGAGTGAAAAAAACATGGTACGGCTGTCTTTGGGAAAAAATAAACCCAAAACATTTTTTGTTAAGTTCTATGTAAAAGAATTCGAAGATGAGTTCTTAGACATAATGGCTTATTATCAGGGAAAACCTGAAGGAGATGTTAAATTTTTAAAATTGAAAAACGGCTCTTACAAGGTATTCACTGACAACACAGATGACAGCAGGTATTCGAGTGCATGGGATATTCTTATGCACAAGTATTGGAGCCTTTCAAAGCAAATTTGCAAAGATTCCCATACAGATGAAAAATTTTATGCCATTCGTGTTTCAAGCACTGAAATTGAAGACGAAGGCAGAATGATTGTGTAATAAAGAGAACTCCTTACCTGAAGGTGAGGAGTTTTTCTCTTATTCATAATTAATAAAATTAGAAAAATTTGACAATAATATAAAAAAATAGTATAATATTTTCAGTATTAATGAGATTTATATAAAAATAAAAAGGTTCGGAAAATATTAAATTTTAAATAAGTTCGGAAAATTAATTTTAATAAAATTAAAAAAATTGGAAAATTAAGAGATGAATTTTCTAATTTTGTTGGTGTGTATTTAATTGTTTTTTAAAAACATAGGTTTTTTAGCTTATGTTTATATTAGTTTTCCATAAAATATTTTCTGATAGTCTGAATATAGACTATTTTTATTTTGTAAATTTAAAATACATAAAAATACAGGAAAGGAGAGTATATTAATTTAATATACAAATAATAATGGAAGATATTAATAAGTCAAATGAAAAAAGAAAAAGAATTTCAAAAAATAGAAAAAAGGTTGTAAAAGAAATTGAAGTAAAAAATCAAATAATACAACATACAGAAAAAGTAAATAAACAAAAAAGAAACAGAAAATTACAAAAATCTGAAAATAAATTAGATGAAAAAGAGATGATTTTAAAAGAAGAATTTTCATTTAAAAAAGAACCATTAAAAATAATACCTTTAGGTGGAATTGAGGAAATAGGAAAAAATATTACTGTTTTTGAGTATGGAAATGATATTGTTTTAGTTGATTGTGGAGTCGCATTTCCAGAAGATGATATGCTAGGTATAGATTTAGTTATTCCTGATTTTACTTATCTTGAAAAAAATAAAGAAAAAATAAGAGGTTTAGTTATAACACATGGGCATGAAGATCATATAGGATCTGTGGCATATCTTTTAAAACAAATTAATGTACCTATTTATGCTACGAAATTAACTATAGGACTAATAAAGAATAAATTAGAAGAGCATCATTTACTAAAAAATGCAAAACTTAATACTGTAAAACAAGGGCAGACTATTGTACTTGGAAAAATGAGAGTTGAATTTATAAGAAGTTGTCATAGTATCCCTGATTCAGTTGCTTTGGCTATTCATACACCAGTTGGAACAATAGTTCATACAGGAGATTTCAAAATAGATTATACTCCAATAGATGATCAAAAAATAGATTTAGGACGTTTAGCAGAACTTGGTAATAAAGGTGTTTTAGCATTACTTTCAGATAGTACAAATGCGGAAAGAAAAGGATATACAATGTCTGAAAGCACAGTTGGTGAAGTTTTTGATAAATTATTTATGAATTGTAAGAAGAGAATTGTTATAGCTACTTTTGCATCTAATATGCACAGAGTACAACAAATTGTTAATTCAGCAGTAGCAAATAATAGAAAAATTGCAGTTTGTGGTAGAAGTATGATAAATATGATTCAAACAGCTGTTGAATTAGGGTATATTCATGCACCAAAAAATATGTTTATAGATATAGATATGATAAAAAATTATACAGATGATCAATTAGTAATTATTACAACTGGAAGTCAAGGTGAACCAATGTCTGCATTAACTAGAATGGCTAATGGTGAGCACAAAAAAGTAAATATTAATTCAAATGATTTAGTTATTATTTCTGCAACTCCAATACCTGGAAATGAAAAATTTGTTGCAAAAGTTATAGATGATTTAATGAAAATAGGAGCAGAAGTTGTTTATAGTTCTTTAGCTGATGTTCATGTTTCTGGCCACGCTTGTCAAGAAGAACAAAAATTAATGTTATCTTTGGTAAGACCAAAATTTTTCATTCCAGTTCATGGTGAATATAGACAACTTATTGCACATAGAAATACTGCAAGACAAATGGGAATTCCAGCAGATAATATTATATTAATGAAAAATGGTAGAGTACTTGAATTAAATGATAATGAAGCTAAAATAACAGGTAGTGTTCAAACAGGAAAAGTATTTGTAGATGGTTTAGGTGTAGGAGATGTAGGTAATATTGTATTAAGAGATAGACAACATTTATCTCAAGATGGATTAATTATTGTGGTATTAACTATGGATTCAATGGGAAATGTTGTAGCAGGTCCTGATATAATTTCAAGAGGTTTTGTATATGTTAGAGAATCAGAAAATTTAATGGATGATGTAAAAGCTTTAATAAATGTTGAAGTAATGAAATGTGTTGATAATCATATAAAGGATTGGGCAACTATAAAATCTACAATTAGAGATTCTTTAAGAGATTATATATTCCAAAAAACAAAGAGAAATCCTATGATTTTGCCAATTATTATGGAGATATAGTAAAAAATTGTTTTTTATTAAATTATTAGAAATAAAATTTAATTTATAGCATATTATATAAGTGTCAAACATGTTTGACAAGCTAAATATATTTTGTTATAATATATTTAACTTAGCAGAGGGCAGTGGGTTCCCTAGGTGGAGCTCCTAAATAAGTTCAATACTTATCTAATCGCCCTTTGCTCATTTTTTATAAATAAAACTCTTTAGATTTGAAAGGTGTATATTTTACCAAAAATTCACTTCCAATAGGGTTTATTTTTTTTATTAATTTATTATACATTTTAATTGTTTTGGAATAGTTAATATGTCATCTAAAAAAATCATTCCTTTTTCATTTTTATCTTTTAAATTTTTAGAAACAAAATCATATAATAAACTAAAAGAATAAAGATATGGATCAATTTTTAGTGCATTACCAAATGTAATATTAACACTTTTTTTAAAAATTTTTTTATCAATTGCAATAAAATTAACAGAGATGTCTAATTTACAAATTAAATTAACAAGTTTTTCTAATACAATAAAATTATCTTTCCAATGGAATTGATTAAAAATTGATTTTTTTGAGGAGTTGAAAAGTTCATTTGTATGTATTTAATAATTTTCTAATATAGGTAATATTTCAATTTTTCCTTTATTAAATTTATTGTTTATTTTATGCCAATTTTTATCATTTACTAAAATTCCAGCTAATACAAATATAGGTTGTTGATTATTATCTAAATCAGTTCCTGTATTTCCACTTTCATCTGCATATAATAAATACATTATAGTCTCCTTTTATTTTATATTAGGATATAGAGATAAGTATGCAGTTAAATATAACAGATTAAAAATAAAAAATCAATATCTGAATAAAATTGTATTGTAGAATTTCAAAAAAAAAAGTATAATATGCAAAAGACGAATTATGAGAAAATAAAAATATAAATGAGTGCTATGATTAAAATATATAAAATCATTGTGAAAAAGTAGGTAATAAAAATGTCAAAAATAAAAAATTTAATATTTGATTTAGATGGAGTAATAATTAAATTTAATTCAGATGATGCTATAGTATATAAAGAAGTATTAAAAAAATTTAAATATAATGAAAATGATTATTTAAAAATATATAAAGCTATTGATGATTATGAAAAATCATTAACAAATGAAAAAAATTTTTTTAATAGAATTGAAATGAGAAATTTTATTAATAATTTATTAATGGAAAACTATTCTCAAGAATTAATAGATGCAATAATAATTAGTGGAAGTAAATGGATTAAAGGTGTTAATATATCAAAAGAAGTTTTAGAAGAATTGTGTGGAAAATATAATTTATATATCTATTCTAATTATTATTATGATTGTCAAAGTGCTAGAATTAAAGCTATAGGTTATGACAAGTATTTTAAAAAGATTTTATGTGGAGATGAATATGGAGCAAAACCATTTAGAAAATCTTTTGAGAGAATGTTAAATGAAATAGATGCGAAACCTGAAGAGTGTATAATGATAGGAGATAATAAGTTTGTTGATATTTTAGGTGCAAGTAATATTGGCATGAAAACAATACTTTATGATTATGACGGAAAAAGAGATAGAAAAGATATAGTAATAGATAATTATGAAATAATTAAAAATATGAAAGAAGATTTATTAAATTGTATTTATAATATAGATAAAAAATTGTAAAACATTTATTTTTATGTAAACAAGCTTATAAGTATTGAAAAATAGCAATAAAGTATGTTATAATAAAAGAGTATCTATTAAAATATGCTGAAAAAGAGGGGAATAACAACATGAAAAACAAGAGCAACTGGACAAAAACAGAAATCGTAGAAGCTTGGATTATTATACTAATGGTTATTTTTGCAATAGGGCAGATGGTATATAATTCAAATTGGAAATGGATTCACATACCGCTAGTAAGAATAATTTTTCATGCGGTATCAGCAATAATCATCACTATGTTGTCAAACTTTTTAGGGATGATTTGGATACTGATTACTAGAGAAATGATAGGAATATGGGTAAATGTCATTTATCTGGTGAAACCTGTAAAAATCCTAAGAGTTGTTAGGCGGAAAGTTAATAAGATATTAGTTGCTTTACAACCATATTTAGGTGCTGTTCTCTATGTAATATATTCATACAAATGGGAAGTTTACCAAGCCCAATATTATAATAGGGAATTTCAAACGGTACAGTTTTTTGTAGATATGATTTTTGCTATTGTTGGAATTGTTATTTGGCTAAGATTTTTCAGAAATATACTGCCAAAAACTTATATTTTAAAACCTTCAGAATCAAGATATTTTGTAACAAAGGCTTTAGAGTATATTGAAATTGAATTTCCAACAGTTAGTAAAATTTTACAAATGCTTTTTATATTAGTAATATTATTGATTCCCATATGGATTATATTATTAATATTGGGCTTTATAAAACTATTACCGTGGTGGTAAAGCAAATAGCACAGGAGAAATCCTGTGCTGTTGCTTTTTAATATGGAAAACATTTCGCATTTCATATTAAATAGTTTGTTCTAAATATGATATTGAAAAATGAAAATAAATTTGTTATAATTAAAAAAGTTTAAATAGAGGAGAAATTATATGGATAGAAAAGAATTAGCAGATTTAATATTTCCAGATATAAAAGATTATACTTATTATGAAGAAAAATATCCTAAAAGAAATTTGCCAGAAGGTGCAATAGTTACAAGATATGCTCCAAGTCCTACTGGTGTAGTACATATTGGAGGTTTATATCAAAGTTTAATAGCAAAATTAATAGCCAAAAAAACAGGTGGCGTATTTTTTGTTAGAATAGAAGATACTGACCAAAAAAGAGAAATTGAAAATGGTGCAGAACATATATTAAAATCTTTGGAAGATTATGGTTTAGATCCTGATGAAACAATATCACAAAATGGTGGAGATATTGGAGAATACGGGCCTTATATGCAAAGCAAAAGAAAAGAAATTTATAAATCATATGCTAAAAAATTAATTGAAGAAGGAAATGCTTATCCTTGTTTTTGTACACCAGAAGATTTAGAAAAAATTAGAGGAGATCAAGAAAAGGCTAAAGAAAGAACAGGTTATTATGGAAAATGGACAAAATGTAGAAATATGCCTATAGATATGGCTGCTGAAAAAATAAAAAATGGTGAACAATATATTATTAGATTCAAATCACCAGGAAATCCAGACAAAAAAATAAAGCATAAAGATGTAATAAAAGGTGGAATAGAATTTCCAGAAAACGATCAAGATATAATTATTATAAAATCTGATGGTTTACCTACATACCATTTTGCACATGCTGTAGATGATCATTTAATGGGAACAAATTTAATAATTCGTGGTGATGAATGGGTTGCTTCAGTTCCACTTCATTTACAACTATTTTATGTATTAGGTTTTAGAGCTCCTAAATATGCTCATATTGCTCCAATTATGAAACAAGATGGAGAAGGAAAACGAAAATTAAGTAAAAGAAAAGATCCTGAAGCTGCTGTTGGTTATTATACAGAAGAGGGTATTCCAAAAGAATCTGTTATTGAATATTTAATAAATATAGCAAATTCTAATTTTGAAATTTGGAGAAAACAAAATCCAGATAAATCAATATATGAATTTGATTTTGATTTAAAGAAAATGGGAGTTAGTGGAGCACTTTTTGATATGGTTAAAATGCTTGA
>CANQEX010000047.1 GCA_947596225.1 uncultured Clostridia bacterium
GTTGCGGGGGTAAGACTCGAACTTACGACCTTCGGGTTATGAGCCCGACGAGCTGCCAACTGCTCCACCCCGCGATGAACATTAAATTAACGTAAATATTATAATATAATACTTACTAAAAGTCAATACTAACACATAAAAAATATGTAAAATTTTTATCGACTTTTAGTAAGCACATTAATAGTATATGTAAAACAAATTTAAATATTACTAATTATGGATTATTCTATCATATAAAACAAAATTATCATCTTCATATAAAACTTTATAATTAGGATCTTTTGTAATATAAATATATATTGAATTCTTTTTAGGAATTAAAATATGGGTAAAATCATATTTTGTAAATACATCTTCATAATTTTTTTTATAATCAAAAACTTGAACAAAATCATAAAATATTTCAGTATCATTAAATTCACTACAATATACATCTAACCTTGAATCTATAAAAACGGGAATATCGTTTAGCATTAAATAACTACCATAGTCATAACCATTATAAATTCTCATATTTTTATAATCTAAATTTTCTTTTATATAATTTGTTGCTCCTACAGGATATAATTTTTCATTAACATAATCTGAAGATATATTATTATCATAAAAATTATTAATAGAAATTATAATAGTAAGTGCTATTAATGTTACTATACCGTAATTTTGATGCAAAAAAATTATTTAAACTTTCAATATCATCAGGTATAGTCATATTAAGAATTTGAGTAATTAAATCTGTTAATACATATGAGCCTAAAAATACAAGTAAATAAACATATCTTCCACTTTGTAATGTCATTAATAAAAGACCTAAAACAAGAAAAGCATGTTCAGTTTTTATTTTTGAAGGAAGAAAAGTTAATGAAGTTATTAGTAATATACAAAATAGAATCATTGATAAGTGATTGATAGGTATTATTGGTAACATTTCGGAAATATAGTACATTGATGATATATTTCCAAAATTACTTTTGCCAAACATTGATTTTATGATGTAAGTATAACTTGTACCATGTGTAGGAGTTAATAAACCAGTTATTAATAATATAAGTATTAGTAAAAATAAATTTTTTAAATTATAATCAGATTTTCTAATAATTTTATATTCTGCAATAGTACTTTTATAATTTGAACTTTCAATATTCAAATTTTCTAATCTTTCAATTTCTTTTTTATAATTTTCTATTTTAGGTGAATCATTTGATAATTTTTTTATTTTTCTTTCTAATTTTTTTATATGTAATTTTCTAAAATTTTTTAATGATATTATATTAAGAATACCACTTGCTACATAAGGTAAGAAAAGCACAAGAACTAGAGGCCATGTAGCAGAATGAAAATTAGCAACTATTATAGACAAAATAATTATTGTAATAGCATATCTTTTTTTATTTGTTTCAATAAAATTTTCAATGCAATAAATTTCAATTATAAAACATAAAAATGATATTATTTGTGAACGTGCAGTTAAACAATATCTAGTAGTATAAAGTGAAGTTAATGTTATAAAAAAAGCAACAATAGGATTATTATTTCTTTTTGTTAAAAGTATAAATAGAGTTATCCCAATAATTATACTAAAAATTATTGTTGCTATGTAAATTCCAGTAAAGTTAAAAAAATTATAAATAGTATATATAACTAAATCAAATGCCCAATGAGAATATGTATAGTATAGATTATTTGCACACCAAGAAAAGTGTTCTTTCATATCTATACCATTATTTGCTATATATCTACCAACCGCAACGTTAAAAAAAGTATCATTTTGAAATTCTTTAGGTACAATTCCTATTATAAAAATTGCTATAACTATTGAAAAAATAATAATATTTTTTTTCTTATTTTTCATTTTATATTTATATATAAAGAAAATCTTTATATACTCCTTTCAATTAGAATATTGAAATTATATCATAAAACTAATAAATGTAAAGGATTAAAATTAAAAAGATTTTCAATTAATTTATCATATAGATTGAATTTTAAAAATTACTAACATTTTTTATGAATAATAAAAATGAAGTTAACACCAATTGTTAGACAAAATGTTAACAAAAAGGGTTTACTTCATTTTATAAATACATTTTTACTGTTTTATTCTAAAGTTTTTTTCTAATTGATTTATTTATTAATTTAATTCTAATTAATATAATTATTGCTATTAAACTAAAAGCACATGCTAATATACATATCATTTTATTTGTGCCTCCTGCTTTTGGTAACACACCTTGTTTTATATTATCACTACTTACATTATTGGTGTTTTTAGTATTCTCTCCACTTTGATTATTTTTTCCATTTAAATCTTGATTTCCGTTTGAACTTCCATTTGTACTTCCACTTCCACTTGAGTTTCCATTTTCTCCTTGACCTTCACTTCCACCTTGATTTCCATTTTGGTTTTCTTTTTCATCTGTATTTCCACTTCCATTATCATTATTTTGTTCGATTATTGTTACTTTTATAGAAGTGTCAGCAGAAGTAACATCAGAACTTGCTGTTGATCCTAAGAAATTAACTAATTTAATAGTTGTATCTCCTAATTTAGCATCATCCTTTACTTTAAAAATAATAGTTCCTATATCTTGATTTGTTTTGACTACTTGAGCGTCATTTGTATTACCTGTAATTAATGAATCTTTATAAAATGGTGCTTCCCATTTATCTGTACCTTTTGTTGATACATATTCTAAAACTGAAGAATCAAAATCTATACGTGCTGAATATGCTCCTATTCCTTTTTCTCCACTTTCAATAGCTATATCACTTAACGCAATAGTAATTGTGATATTCTGTCCTCTTCTTACTTGAGAATTATCTACAGTTAAATTTGTTTTAAAACTGTCACTTGCTCCATATGTATTTGATGTAAGTGCTAATATTATAATTAAAACTATAGCTATCATCTTTTTAATGTTTATATTATTTTTCATATTTATATCTCCTTTAATTTATATTATTAAGTATTAAAAATATTACTGCACTTCCATTTGCTCTAATACTAATCTTTTTATTAATAATAAATCTGTTGCTGTTATTTGATTATCTTTACTAATATCACCTAATTCAAATTGATTTCCTGTTAAAATCCACTCTTGATTATCTCCAGCAACTATATGTCTTTTTATTAGTAGAAGGTCTGTTGGTGTTATTTCTCCATCTTGATTTACATCTCCTAATTTTTGATTTTCATTAATCCAATCAACTTTTGCAACTGCTGTTCCTTTATTTCCAGCTTTATCTTCAAATTCAAATGTAAATTCTTTATTTGAATTAAATGTATATTGTTTGCTCATATTGTTATTTGTTATTACAATTTCTTCACTTTCATCTGTTAAAGTTGCAATTACTGGTTGATCTGTATCTTGTTCTATATTATATGTAATTTTAGCTGTTGGAGCTGTTTTGTCTATCCAATCAACTTTTGCATTATGTTCTATTACTTCTACATTGTCATTATCTTGTGAATCTTTATATTGAAATGTAAACTCTCCATTATTTTCAAATATACGTTCTTTATTATTATTGTTGTTTATTATTTCTACAGCTAATTTTTCACCTTCTGTACTAATCATATATGGATTAATAGTAGCTACAACATTTTTATTTGTTGTTTTTGTAATATCATAAGATATATCACTTGCTATAATATTATTATCTTCAAGATAATCAACTTTTATTGACTTATACGCTATATTGCTTGCTTTATCAAGAAGTTTAAATTCATAATTTCCACTTTCTTCAAATGTGTATTCTAAAGGATTTGTTTTTACTTGTTGCAATTTTCTTAAAATATCTCTTTCTTCATCTGTTACATTTACGCTAATTCCTTCTTCATCAAAAAATTCTTCTAAGCTTACTTCTCCATTTGTTAATGTAGTTACATATTTATCAACTTTTGAAACCTCGCCTGTTGTATTTTGATACGTAATTTTTGTCATATTTCCTTCTTCATCTAATTCTATTACTTTGTATACATTTTCTGAAGAATCTAAATATGAAATTTTTGATACTTTTCCATCTTTTACTTCAATATAATTTATTTTATTGTTATCTTTGTCTAATAAATATACATCTTCACTTATACAATCTAATAAAATAAGTAATTTTTTATCTCCATCTAATTTATATTGTACGTCAGCTGTTGGATTACTTTTATCAATCCAATCTACTTTTGCTGTTGCTGAACCTTTATTTCCATTTTTGTCTTCAAATTCAAATGTAAATTCTCCATTATTTGTAAATACATATGTGTCATTTCCATCATTATTTGTAATTGTAATTTCTGTACTTGGATTTTCAAGTCTTGCAATTACATAATCACTCGTTGGTTCTTTAGTACTATAATAAATTCCTGCTGTTGGCTTAGTTTTATCAATTTTAGTTGTGTCTTCAAATAAATTTATCATCGCTATTGAAGCAAACATGTTATGTGTTTCTATATGTAACTTCACATATTGTGCATATATACTTTCTTTAAATGTTATATCTTTTAGTTCATTATAGTTAT
Source organism: uncultured Clostridia bacterium (assembly GCA_947596225.1). Taxonomy (GTDB): domain Bacteria; phylum Bacillota; class Clostridia; order TANB77; family CAG-508; genus Scatovivens. The sequence continues at coordinate 4,514 of CANQEX010000047.1, forward strand.
CAGTAGTACAATTCTCTATTCTTCCAGCTTCTTGCCATTCATTTCCATCTGTACTTACATAAACTATTACATTTTTTATAGCATCAGGATCATTTACTTTATACTTTCTTTGTATGAATTCCACAGCTGATATATATCTTGGTTCATTTAATTTTATTGTTATAAATGGATTTTTTCCTTCTGTTATAACATTATACCTAAAATCTGTATGCCACATTGTATTCAAGTTTCCATCAATTGCATTTGGAGCATAATATGGTCTATTTTTATCAACTGATTCGGTTGAGAATTCAGCAATTTCTAAATCTGAAACTCTTATATATTTTCTTTTATCTGGCTGATTATCCTCTGTAAATGTGTACCAATCTGATACTGGGCTTGCAATTTTATTACCTGTTTCTCCTTGTCTTATTTGTATTTTTTTGTTTCCTGTTAAATCTGGTGATTCTATATTATATGAAACCCATTCATCATTTTCATTATAACGCCATTGTGTATTTAAATTAACTCCTACAATACGATTTTCTAAATCGTTAGCATATAAGTTATTTAATAATGTTTGATCTTCAATATCAATTTTATATATGTTTTCTTCTGTATAATCTGTTCCAACTATATGAATATAAATATCTTTATCTGATGTAATACTTGCTATTTCACTTTCACTCAATTTTAATTTATGTGTTTCATCTGCATTAAAATATACTTCTTTCCAATTTTCTTTTTTACTTATACTGTCTTTTCCATTTAAATTGTAATCCCAACGAACTCCTGTGTTATCAAAACGATTAGACAATACAATTTTTCCTGCATCTACTCCATCAAATGAAAAACTTGCAAGTTCTGTATCTGTTTGACCTAATAAATAACTAGCTACTGTTTTTGTTATACTTGGTTGTAAAACTACATCAGTAGATTCATATGTTTTTCCTTTATTTAATAATTGTGTTTCTAAAAGTGTAAATTTAAATGAATAATCTACACTTGTAATTTTAGTTTTAATTTGATCTAATAAATTTTTCATTGGTAGTGGGAATGGCATTAATGCATTTCCTAGTTCTTCAGCTAATTCATAATATTCTTTATCTGTTCTATTACCATTAGCATTATACACATTTATTAATCCCCACCATGCATCAATATTAATATTTTGTACCTTTAATGCTTCTCTATATAATTCTTCTTGTTTTTGTAAATTTCCATCATATAATTGCGCTGTCATAATAATCTTTTCAGATTTTTCATAATCCTCATTATCATTTAAAGCTTCTTGTGATAACATCATATAAGTTGCAGCCCAACCATCTACATAACTATCATTTCCCCAACCTAATGGCATTCTAATACTTAATCTTTCTGTTTTTCCTGATTGAGCCCATCCTGAAACATCATTGTCAATTGTCCAATACCCTTTGCCTTCTGCATTTTTTCTATAATAAATTAATGCAGCATGACCTGGTTGACTTATAACTGAAGCTGGTGTACCATGAGCAGCACGTATATGTGCACCTAATTTTGATATTCCTCCACAAACAGCTCCTGTTCCATATTTGTTTCTCATACTCATCCATGCTTTATATACATGATCGTTTTCAGTACTATATGTTACATTATATATAGAAAATATTCCTTCAAATAAATCATCCCATTCTTTCCATTTATTAGGATCATGGAAAATTTCATTTTCAAAATTTGGCCATACATATGCAATATAAGTATGTGGTTGTAAATATTTTTCTTCCTCATTTGGATGTTCATCTATTCTTTTTTGCGTATATGCATTAAACCATTTAAGTTCTTCATCATCTGTAATATTATTCATAACATAACGCATTTCTTCAACTTGTAAAGCCTCAAACCATGGTGTATGGTCTTGCTTTGGCGTACCATCTTGATTTAGTATTGGTGTTATTGTACCATCTTCACTAACATTTCTAGCTACTATAAATTTTCCTTGATCATATAAATCTTTATATATTTGATAACGAACTACAGAATCTGATCTATTACTTGGATGATCTATTTGAGCCCAATATCCAACTTTTGTTGAGTGTGTTAAAGAAAGTGAAATTGCCATTTTTTTGTATACATCACCTTTTGTTAAATTTGGATACCATCTATTGTTTGTAGGTGTTTCATTATTAAAATCTTCTTTATATGCACTATATAATCTAGCAAGCTCTTTTATTGAATTATAATAACTTCCGCCATCTGGCTCTCCACCTAATACATATAATCTAAGATTCTCTACATCATTCATTAACCACTCTACAGCTTCTTTATGTTGCTTATTCTGATTTACAATAGCTTTTAAAAGATCATATCCTACATTATTTACAAAAGTTCTTTGTAATAAAATTAATTCATTTTCATCTATTATTTGTTCTATTGTTTTATTTGTTTCTGATAATTTGCTTTTTAAAATATTGTCATATTCTTCTACTGTATTAAAGCTTACATCTTGTGATTGATTTTCTGTATATCCATCTTTATATAATTTTGCATCTGCATAAACAGAATGATCTGATGCATTATTTCCGCTCTTATCACAATATAATTTTAAATATTTTGCACCTTTAATATTTATTTTTATGAACAATGCATTTTCATTACCTTTTACTACTTTAGGATTTTCATCTGTCTTTAATACCCAATGTTCTTTATCTTCTGATGTATAAATATAAAATTTTACACCATTTCCATTAGTTCCACGACTTTCATCTACACCCATATATGTACTAAAATAATCATAATCATATTCACTAATATCATAAACTAATGTTGATGTAGCATGTGCAGATATACCTTTTAAAAAGTACTTTTTATTATTTTCTACTATTAATGCTATTAATCCATGATTATATTGTGTTTCTAAATTACTATCTAGTGTAATGCTTCCCCATTCTACTTTTGAATCTTCTTTTATATATTCAATATCAGACAAATATTTGCACATGTCTTCTGATTCATCATTTGATACTAAATAATGTTGTTCCTCTCCATTTGTTATTTTTAAATCTTGACTTTGTCCAATATTTAACTTTTTACTTATGTTTTTAAGTGATAAAAATACTATTAATAATAAACTTATACTAATAATTGTCATACGTAATAATTTTATTTTTTTATTTTTTATATTTTTTTTCACAAAAAAACCCTCCTTTATTATATAAATATTGGTGGTATTATAACATATTTCCTTGATTTTGTAAATATATTCCCTTTATTCTGTATGTCTTTTGATTATTCATTATAAGTAGTTTACATAATAATTTTCAACTATAAAATTTAAAATATCATTTTACAACAATAAATTCTTTTAAATTTTCAAACTTCTTTTCTCCTATACCACTCACATTTTTTAAATCTTCTATATTTTTAAATTTACCATTTTCATTTCTATAATTAATTATTCTTTGTGCCAAAGCTTCTCCAACACCTGGAAGCTCCATCAATTCATTTATATTATTAGTATTTATATTTACCTTACTATTTGCTTTTTCTTCGCTTTCTATTATACCTTCTCCATTATCATTGCTTATATAATCAATTTCTTTATCATTAATATTTGGAATATATAATTTTTGTCCATCTTCAAGTACATATGCTAAATTCACTTTTTTTAGATTAGCAAATTGTGTTATTCCTCCTGATAAATTAATTGCATCTTCAATTCGTGCACCAGTATTCAATTCAATAACTCCAGGATTATTTACTTCACCTGTAACATATACTTTTATTGTTGATTTTATTTCTTCTTTATCTACAACATTTTCTTCAAAGTTTTCATTTACTAATATATTTGTATAAGAAATTTCTTCATCATTTTTACGGTAACAAATAAAATAATAAATTGCTACTCCAAAAATAACTACAATTATTAATATAAATTTTATTTTTTCTTTTTTATTATCGATTTTAATCATTCTCCTTCCTATATCTTTCATTTTTATATTGAATTTTGTCATTTTTTGATATATTATATTTTTGAAAATAAATTTCATGTGAGGAATTTTATGAAATATATAAAAAAATGTTTCTTTATTATTTTTTTAATTATTTTATCTTTGCAAACATTCTCTTTTGCTGATGAAATAAATATAAATTCACAAGCTGGTATTCTAGTAGAAGTTAGTACTGGTCGTATATTATATGAAAAAAATTCTACAAAAAAAATGTATCCTGCTAGTACTACTAAAATAATGACTGCTATTTTAGTAATAGAAAACTGTAAACTTGATGAAATTGTTACTGTTAAAGAATCATCACTAGCTAATATTCCTTCAGGATATGTAACTTGTAATTTACAAGTTGGAGAAGAAATTTCAGTAAATGATTTAATGTATGCCCTAATGCTTCCTTCAGCAAACGATGCTGCTATTGTTTTAGCAGATTATGTTGGTGGTTCTGTTGATAATTTTGCAAACATGATGAATGATAAAGCTAGAAGTTTAGGTTGTACATCTACAAATTTTGTAAATCCTAATGGTGTACATAGTGATAAACATTATTCAACTGCATATGACATGTATTTAATCGCAAAATATGCAATGCAAAATGAAACATTCAGAAAATATGTATCTACAACTACCTATACCCTACCTGCTACTAATAAATATCCAAATGCTGACAGAATTTTAGAAAACACAAATGAATTAATAAACCCAAATAGTTCTAACTACTATTATAAATATGCTATTGGTATAAAAACAGGTTTTACATCACAAGCTGGGAATTGTCTAGTTGCTGAAAGTTCTAGAGATGGCCTTGACTTTATTGCTGTAGTTCTTAATGGTGGTTTAACTAATTCTGGATTAAATTCTAGATTTGTAGATACAAAAAATATGTTTAATTATGGATATGATAATTTCACTTTAACTAAAATAATTGAAAAAAATTCTGTTGTTGATACCATTGAAATAGAAAATGCAACAAAAGAAACAAAAAACTTAGACTTAATAATTGATGAAAGTATTACTGTTGTTAATAATAAAAATATTGATATAAATAATGTTATTCCTGAAATTAAATTAAAAGAAAACCTTGTCGCACCAATTTCTGCTGGTGAAACTGTAGGTACTATAAAATATAAAGTTGATGATATTGAATATAGTGCTAATTTACTTTCAAAAAATGAGGTTATAGAAAAAAATTATTTATATATTTATATAATTGCAATTGGAATTTTACTATTATTTATTTCGAGTATTATGATGAAAAAAAATAAAAAGAAAGTAAAAAGAAGAAGAAAATAATTTATGTTTTATATTATAAAAGCTTGCATACCAAAATGCAAGCTTTTTTATTAATTTTTTATATCTTCTTCTAACTCTTCAATCATTTTTTTGGTTTCTTTCTTATCATATATAAAAAACCATAATTCATTACATTTTTCTGATTGCCCTGGAAGTTGTTTGCTTGTAATATTATTTGTGTTAAAATCTATTATTGTTGGAATATATAATTTTATTTCTTCTTTTTCTAAATTTGTTTCTATATTATTAAAAATAGTTTCTAAAATATTTTTAGAATTTTTTAAATTTTTAATATCTATGCTTTGCTTTAAAGTTTCAACCATAAATTCTCTTTGCGTTCTCATTCTTCCATAATCATTATCTCCATATTCTGATGGATATGAAGAACCATCATTATTATGTCTGAATCTTAATAATTGTTCTGCTTTCGGTCCATCTATTAATTGATAACCTTTCTTTAAATGTATGTGTAAATTTTGAGTTGGATCATCATAATTCATATCAATAGGAACATTATAATTTATACCACCAACTATATTTACTATTTCAACTAAAGTATTCGTATTTATTACTACATAATAATCTAAATCTATTCCAGTAATTTCTGAAACTTTCTTTAATAATTTTTCTGGACTTTTAGAATATAATGAGTTTATTTTATCTGATCCTTTTGCATTACTTTTTTTATTACCTATAAAAGTATCTCTTGGAATTGAAATCATTGTAGCTTTTTGGTTTTTAGGATTATATGAGCAAACAATAATGGTATCTGTTAATACTGTATCAATATCTTGACTAACACCTAGAACAAGTACATTTATTGTGTCTAATTCATTTACATCTTCTACTGATAGCCCCATAACTGTTATTAAAGCACCTTTTACTCCACCACCATTAGCTTGTACTTTATAAAAAAATACCGCACCTAAAATTAGTATAGCTATTATAAATAATAATAATAGTTTTAAAATAAATCTTAAAAATCTTCTCTTTTTCGGCTTTTTATTTTTCCTTTTTTTATTATTAGTAGTATCTATCCTATTTCTATTTTCAATTATACGTTCTTTATTAGCTTTATTCAAATTATATTACTCCGTTTACTTTATAATATTTAATATTATATTGTTATTATACATCAAGCTCCCTATTTTTGATTTTTCAATTGAATCTATAACTCCCCATGAATTAAGTAGTGGTGAAATTATACAAAATACAGTAAGTATTAAATATACAATTAATAAACCTTTTATAGCACCATAAATAAATCCACCAGCTTTATTAAATGTTTTTAATAAAGGCAAATTAGCAATAATCTCTGATGCAAATTTTACAAAATATAATACTATTCTAGAAATCATATATATTCCTAGCATTGTTCCAACTCTAATAATCCATTCAGCTAATTGAATTGATACATATTCTATTGCATCTTCTTCTGCATTGTTTACAGCATCTGTTGCAAATGAATTAATTAAGTTTGCTGCAGATGTTGAAATTTTAGAATTTTCTGGTGCTTCTACTATCTTGCCATCTTTAATAACAGCTCCTTCTAAATTAACTCTAATTGCATTAGATATATTTTCATCTAATTGTGTGTTGTTAATTATAAAATTTGCTACTGGTCTATATAAAATAAATACTATTATTAAAGAAACTAAAAACACAAATATTTTAAATATTACAGATATTAAACCTCTTCTGTAACCTATATAAGTTGTTGATAATATTATTGAAATTATTACTAAATCAATTAAAATACTCATCTTTTTCTCCTATAAATCTATTAATTCAATTTTATTTTTATATATAATTCCAGCTATACTTTCTCCTATAACTAAACTTTTTATTTGATTATTCGAACTGTATTTTTTTAGTAACCAACCATTGGAATTTATTATTCTTACTTCATTTCCTAAGTTAAGTCCTATATTATCATTACTAACAATCATGGTTTTTGGTAAATCACTATCTAAAATGTATAGACTTTCTGATTTATTATTGGTATTTTTTATAACAACTTCATATTCATATGAAAATAAGCCTGATGATTGTTTGTCTATTATTGCTATAGAATTACTTAAATTAACATCCAAAAATAAATCATTTTCTGTTATATCATATAATCTTTCATCTGATGATATACCAATCTTCTGAACATAGCTATTGAATACACAAATTGCATTTTCTTTATCTTGATAATTTATATTTGTTATTATTTCTCCATTTTCTGATTCATAATTATATATAGTAGAATTTTCTGGATCCTTTTGAGCCTTTTCTATTGAAATTATTTTTACGTATGATTTTATAATAGTTCCAGAATAATCTACTGATCCTATAGCTAAATATTGATTATTTGTAGAAACAGAAGTACATGTTGCATAACTACTAGATATATAAGTTCTAAATAATTCAGTTCCAGATAAATCATAAAATGCAATTACAGACTTATATGTTGTATTTTTTATTACTATACTTACATAACCATTTTTATTAACATTGATTCCAGAAATATTTCCTTCTACATTAGTATTCCAAATAATATTTTCACCTGATACTAAATACATTTTCTGTCCTTCTTTTTCTGCTATAGCCATATATTTTCCATTTATTGTTATAAGCGGAACAGAAATATTTATATCTAATTCTTTTGCAATTTTACCATCTGACGTATATTCAATTAACTTATTTTTACTAAATACCACTATATATTTGTCAAAAGCATATACAGTTGGATTAGAATCTGTGTCTATTTCTATAGAATTTAATGTTGATTCTAAAACTTCTTTTTTAAATACATTTATATTTATTGAACTTCTAAATTCTTCATCAGTAGCATATCTTGCAATAACAAAAATTACTACAATAACTATAAAAAAAATTATTAAAATTTTTGTGATAGAATCTTTTGCTTTTTGGCTTTTATCATTTTTCACTTTTTTTATCACCTATTAATATTTATTCAGTATAATCATATCAATTAAATTTTTTTTTTGCAAGGGAAATAGTAAAATTATTGACAAATTCAATGTCCACGTTTATAATATGTTTTAGTATGCACCAGTAGCTTAGCTGGATAGAGCACTCGGCTACGAACCGAGAGGTCGGGGATTCGAATTCCTCCTGGTGCA
>CANQEX010000048.1 GCA_947596225.1 uncultured Clostridia bacterium
GTTATTTCTCCTCCACTACTACTATCATTTATAGTTAAAGTACCATTATTTATTATAGCTTTATCTTTTTCTGATGTTAAAGTTTGACCAGCTAAATCCAAAGTTATATTTTTTCCAGTTGGAATTTCTACATCTGAATCTGCTGAAGCTACTGTTATATCTTTTAACAATTTTATTGTATCTGCACCTTCTTGTTTTGCATTAGTAATAGCATCTTGTATTTTTTCATATATTACTTTATTACTATCTAAATATACTGTTCCTATATTTTGTGCTATATGTTTTACATTTCCTGCAATATCTTTTACCCATATATACACTTTTGAACCAACTTGTATTTTAGTATCACTTATTACAAAGCCATTTTGATCGTTACTATTTTCTAATTGAGTAAAACTACTTGGTTCTTGTTCATCTGTTGTTACTGCATATCCATATAAACCTGATTTTCCATATTTGTTTGTTGGATCTTCTCCATCTTTTAAATTTGCAGTTATCTCTATATCATCACTATTTAATATAACTTTTGTTACTTCAACTTCAGGTTGTATTTTATCAATATTAGTTATTTGTTTTGAAGCTATTTCGCTATATTCACCATCTTTATATTTAGCTCTTGAATATAACCATCCATTTTGTGATATATCTACTTGTTCTTCATCACTATATTCTTGCCATTCTGCTGATCTCAATTCATCTTCTTGTAATTCTTTATTTGGATCTGGAGAAAATACATATTCTATATGTACATTTTCATTATCACTAACATTTATTTGTTTATTTTCTTCATCAACTAAAATAGCTATATTTTCATCTGATCCTTCTGTTGTTTGATCTTCGTTTCCTACTGTTCTTGTTATTTGTTTAACTTTTGCTATTATACTCTCATCTGCTTTTATTTCAATTACTGCATTTTTAAAACTACTTGTATAACCTTCTATAGTATCTTTTGACTCTATAGTTATATCATAGGTATTATTTTGCTTTATTCCATTTATTTTGATACCCAATCCATTTTTTGAAACCTGTATAGTTTGATCTTCTTCCTCTCTCAAAACAGTATTTTCATGTGGTTCAAAATATTCAAAAGTTATATCTCCATTTGTTGCACTTATTTTTACTTTATTTCCCGCTAAAGATACATTATTAGATTTGTCTAATTCCTTTAATATTAAACTAACACTATGTACTTGTTCACTGGTTGGCAGTAACAATTCCTCATTTTGTTTACTTTGTGTTATTTGTAATATTTTTGTTTTTCCTATATTGTTTGTAAAAACAAAAAATAAACCTATCATTAACAAGGTTATTAAAATTATTAATAATTTTTTAATTTTAATGTTTTTCATATCGTCATTTCCTCCAAAACACAATAACTTTAATAAAATTATCTACTATAGATATAATTCGTTATTTTAAATATACTCTTTTTTAATTGCTATTAAAATAACAATTTATTTACAAATTTAATGTATTTATTCATCTTTTCTAGGGATATCAAGTTTTTGGTATTTTATCATTTTATTTACAAAACAAAAAAAGATTAGCTTTTTTGTATCAATAAAAACTAATCTTTTTTATATTTTTTTATATTTTATTATTGTCCTAAATACTCATCATAAGTACATTCTCTAACAATTACATTATTATTAGATATATCTATTATTTTATTTGCAACAGTTTGCGTTAATTGATGGTCGTGTGACGTAAATATCATAATTCCCTTATATCTTTGCATTCCTTCATTTAATGCAGTAATACTTTCCATATCTAAATGATTTGTTGGTTCATCAAATATTAAAAAGTTTGCTCCTGAAAGCATTAACTTAGAAAGTACACATCTCACTTTTTCTCCACCTGACAAAACATTTACTTCTTCTCCAGAAAAAAGCATTCTTCCTAAAAAACTTCTTACATATGTTTCATCTGGATCTTTGGAATATTGTCGTAACCAATCAGTTATGCTTAAATCTGATTCAAACATATAATTATTATCTTTTGGAAAATAATCTTTAGTTATTGTAGTACCCCAAATTAGTTCTCCAGAATCTGGTTCAATTTCTCCAGCTATTATTTGAAATAAAACAGTTTTTGCTAGTTCATTATCTGAAAGAAGAGCAATTTTATCTTCTCTTTTTACTGTAAAACTAATATTGTCTAATATTTTCTCTCCATTAATAGTTTTTGATATGTTTTTTACTTCTAATATTTCTTTTCCTTGCTCTCTATCTGGTTTAAAATCTATATATGGATATTTTCTGTTTGATGGCTTTATTTCCTCTAATTCTATTTTTTCAAGAGATTTTTTTCTAGAAGTAGCTTGTTTTGATTTTGAAGCATTAGCACTAAATCTAGCAATAAAATCTTGTAGTTCTTTAATTCTTTCTTCTTTCTTTTTATTTGCTTCTTTCATTTGCTTTAATGCAAGTTGACTTGATTCATACCAAAAATCATAATTTCCTGGGTAAACTTTTATTTTTCCAAAATCAACATCAGCTATATGAGTACATACTTTATTTAAAAAATATCTATCATGCGATACAACAATTACTGTATTTTCAAAATCTATTAAAAAATCTTGAAGCCAATTAATTGTTTTTATATCTAAATCATTTGTAGGTTCGTCCAATAGTAATACATCTGGGTTTCCAAATAAAGCCTGTGCTAATAAAACTTTAACTTTATCTTTTGCTTCTATCTCACTCATATATTTATAATGTAAATCACTGTCAATTCCTAAATCATTTAAAAGCTTTGCACTATCTGATTCTGCATTCCAACCATCTAATTCAGCAAATCTTTCTTCAAGCTTTGCAGCTTTCATTCCATCTTCTTCTGAAAAGTCTGGTTTACTGTAAATGGCATCTTTTTCTTTCATTATTCTATAAAGTTCACTATTTCCCATCATAACTGTATCTATAACTGTATATCCTTCAAATGCATAGTGATCTTGCTTTAACACTGATAATCTCTCACCTTTATCTAAAATAACTTCACCCTTATTAGGCTCTATTTCTCCTGATAAAATTTTTAAAAAAGTTGATTTACCAGCTCCATTTGCACCAATTAATCCATAACAATTTCCTTTTGTAAATTTTATTGTTACATCTTCAAAAAGTACTCTTTTTCCAAATCTTAAAGTTACTCCATTTGATAAAAGCATTTTCTAACCTCCCCTTATTTTTAACCATTATATTATACAGTATTTTTATATAGATTTCAAATAAATTTAATCAAATTAGTTATTTTTTATATAAATTATTTCAAATTTAATAAATTTTTATTAAATTCATTGAGATTTTTATAAATTATGTATATAATAAACTTGTATTATTTTAAGGAGACGTTTTTTATGAATAATGAATTTCAAAAACAAGAATTGAATAGTACTGTAGAAGATTACAAACAGGAAGTAAAACAAGGCTTTTTTTCAAAATTATTTAATTCATTTTCTAGAAAAGCATTACCTCCTGCTAAAGAAAACTTTATGGAAGTTACTAATATTAGTATTAATACAATGCTAAGATATAGAAGATTTAAATCAAGATTAATTAAATTTTTTAATTCTTTGAGGAAAATCTCTACAGCAAATAGAGAATTTTCAGTAGAAAATTCTCTTTCTCCACAAGTTATTTCAAAAGATACAATAAAAAATTATACTTCAAAAAATAAACTATCTAGTTATATAAATTCAAAAGAAAATATTATTATTCCAAAAAGAAAAATTATAAAATTTAACAATATTATTATTACTCAAAAAAATAATGATAAATAAAAAAAGATCCATATTGAACTCTACTTTTTGAGATATAGTTCAACATTTGGACCTTTTTCTTTTTTAATTAATTATTTCTAACCCTGCAAATTTTGCCATCAATCTTTTATGACCTACTTTTTCAAATTGTATATCAACCTTTAAGTCTTCTCCCTCTTCTTCAACATAATTTATTATTCCTTCTCCAAACTTTTTATGATACACTTTTACACCTGCTTTATATGATGATAAATCAATATTTTCATCCTTCTTTTTATTTATACTATTTAAGAAACTATCTGCACTTCTAAATTGATATGTTGTTTTTGGAGAAGTTGTATCAATATTTTTATATGTAGAAACTGGATTATTATAATAATTTTCATAAGAATTTTTTCTTAAACTACTTCTTCCATATTCCCATTCATAACTTGGTTCATCATCATATCTATTATTTCTTTCTTGTATTTGTTCGTATCCATCTAACATTGTTTCAGGTATTTCTTTTAAAAATCTTGAAACAGAATTACAACTTGTTGAACCAAAAATAGTTCTTTGTTTACTACATGTAAAAAATAAATTTTCTTTTGCTCTTGTTATTCCAACATAACAAAGTCTTCTTTCTTCTTCTAATTCTTTTGGCTCTCCTATAGATTTATATCCCGGAAAAATTCCTTCTTCCATTCCAACTAAAAATACAACTGGAAATTCCAAACCTTTTGCACTATGTAAAGTCATTAATATAACAGAATCTTCTTCATCTTCCATTCCATCAATATCAGAACTTAAAGTAATTCCCTCTAAAAATTCACTTAATGAATTTTCTGCATATTCATCCTCAAATTCTATTGCAACTGTTAAGAATTCTTCTAAGTTTTCTAATCTTGTTTCAGCTTCAACTGTTTTTTCATTTTCTAAAGCTTTTACATAACCTGTTTTTTCTAAAGTTTCTTTTATTAAATCTGATATTTTTAAATTATCTTTTTTACTTCTCAATTCTTCTATAGCATTTACAAATTCTCTAGTATTTGCAAATACTCTTGTTAAACCATATTTATCTGCTTCTTTAATAACTTCGTACATAGAAATTCCATTACTAGCACTTAAAGCTTCTATATTATCTAAACTTGCTTTTCCAATTCCTCTTTTTGGTTCATTAATTATTCTAGTTAAACTTAAATTATCAGATAAATTTTGTATTAACCTTAAATAAGCAATAATATCTTTTATTTCTTTTCTTTCATAGAATTTTAATCCACCAACAATTTTATATGGTATATCTTCTCTTCTTAAAATGTCTTCTATACTACGTGATTGAGAGTTCATTCTATATAGAATAGCAAAATCTGAATATTTATAATATTCTTCTATTTTTAGAGAATTTATTTGTCTTACTATATAATTTGCCTCATCGTATTCATTATCTGCTCTAAATACTTTTGGAAGTTTACCAGAATCATTACTTGTCCATAATTTTTTCTCATATTTAGTTTCATTATTCTTTATTACCTCATTTGCAGCGTTTAATATGTTTTGAGTACATCTATAATTTTGCTCTAATTTTATTATTTTAGTTCCTGGAAAATCTTTTTCAAAATTTAAAATATTAGTTATATCTGCACCTCTAAATGAATAAATTCCTTGATCATTATCACCTACTACAGTAATATTTCCATATTTTGAAGCAAGTAAACTTACTAATGTAAACTGAGCTTTATTTGTATCTTGATATTCATCTACTAAAACATATTTAAATTTATTTGAGTAATATTCTAATAAATCAGGATTATCCATTAAAATTTTTATTGTAAAATTTATTATATCATCAAAATCTATTGCATTATTTTCTTTAAGCCTTTTTTGATATTCATAATATATTTCTGCAATTTTTTCTTTTCTAAAATCTCCTCTAGCTCTAACATTATAAGCTTGTGGTTCTAACATTTCATTTTTTGCATTACTTATTTCATATAATACAGATCTATCTGTATATATTTTATCATCTAAGTTTTGATCTTTTATTATTTTTTTTATTAAAGTTCTTTGATCTGAGGTATCAAAAATAATAAATGAAGTATCAAATCCAATTCTATCTATTTGTTTTCTTAATATTCTTACACAAATTGAATGAAATGTTCCTATCCACATTTCATTTGCCATACTACCAATTAAATTTTCTACTCTATTTTTCATTTCATTTGCTGCTTTATTTGTAAAAGTTATAGCTAATATATCCCATGGCTTTACATTTTTTTCACTTATTAAATAAGCTATTTTGTGAGTTAAAACTTTAGTTTTTCCACTTCCTGCTCCAGCTATAACTAGACAAGGTCCTTCTGTATTTACAACAGCTTCATATTGTTTATCATTTAATCCTTCTAATAAGTTCATTAATTTCTCCTTTTATCGAACTTTTGTTTGTATTATATAGTGCTATCTTTTTTTTGTCAATATCATTTTTTATTTTATTTGACTAAAAATAACCGAGTTAGCTCGGTTACTTTTATTTTTATTTTAGTTATTGATTATTATTAATTATTTATTTAGTTCTTTAACTAATTCATCAACATCTATTCCATGTACTTCACATGCTTCTTCTAAAGTTTCTGCTTGTGATGCAGGACAGCCTAAACAATGCATTCCAGCATTTAATAAAATATCTGCTTTCTCTGGAGCTATCTCTAAAAGATCTCCTATTTTCATATTTTTATCTATCATAATTTCCTCCTTCATAATAAATAATATTTTGAATCTATTTATTATTGTTATAAATATTTATAAAACACTTATAATTATATTTGAATAACTTTACTGTCGCAACTTCCATAATAAATAATTATAGTATGTAAGCTGCTCCAATCGCATTCACTTCGTTCATTTGGTCGCTTACGCAGTTATTCAAATATAATTATAAGTATTTTATAAGTAAATAACAACAATTTAAAATATTTTACCACAAATTTTAAAAAAAGTATAGACATATTAAAAAAAATGTTGTATTATAGTTCAAATTAAATAAGAAAGAGGTGATTTTGTGCAAAATCTCTTAAACCTCTTTTTCATAAGTTTTGGTATCAATATATTTATAATTATTTATTCAATGTATTCATTAGTAGAAATTTTCTTTATGCAAAATTTGCAAGGTTCTAAATTAAAAATCAAGAAAAAACAATTATATAAGGATTTATTTTGAAAAAATTTTATTTAAAGTTATTATTTTTTGTAGTATCTTTTCCTATAATAATATTTTTAATTAATATTCTATTTTTTCCTATTTTTAATGCAAAATCTCTAATATTTCCTTATGCTATTCATCCTTTTGACATAGTTTCTGTTTATCCTGATACTTGGAATTTTATTAAAAAAAGTTATTTTATTTCATTTATATTTTCATATATTATTTTGTTCAATAAAATTTTTAATATACTCTTCTTAAAATTCCAAAAAATTCAAATTTTAAAATCACCTATTCAAGAACATAATTCTAATAATTTAAGTTTATTAATTGGTTTTTCAAACAATGGTCCAATTTTTATTTCTGAAAAGGGTCTTTATCAAAATATTTTAATTACAGGAACAATAGGAACAGGAAAAACTTCATCAGCTATGTATCCATTCACAAAACAATTAATAAGTTACAATTCATCTAATAAATTAGAAAAATTATCAATGCTAATTTTAGATGTAAAAGGAAATTATTTTGAAAAAGTTATAGAATATGCTGAAGAATCAAATCGCCTTGATGACATTATTTCAATTGATCTGTCTGGAAGATTTAAATATAACCCTCTTGACAAACCAAATTTAAAACCTATTGTATTAGCAAATAGATTAAAAACCATTCTAACTCTGTTTAGTCCTAATAATTCTGAATCTTATTGGCTTGACAAAGTTGAACAAATTTTAGCAGAAGCAATTAAATTTTGCAGACTCTATAATAATGGTTATGTTTCATTTTCTGAATTACATAAGTTAATAATGTTTCCTGATTATTATTCTGAAAAATTATCTGTTTTAAAAACATTATTTAATAATGGAAAATTTTCAGAAGCTGATGTTTATAATCTTTTATCTTGCATTGACTTCTTTGAAAAAGAATTTTTTTCTCTTGACAACAGAACAATATCAATTTTAAAATCCGAAATTAGTAGAATAACAAGTATTTTCGTTTCTGATTATAATGTAGCAAAAACATTTTGTCCTTCAAAGGAAGATATTAACTTTTATGGTTTTAAAGAAATTTTAGAAAAAGGAAAAATAGTTGTTTTAAATATGAATATTTCAGAGTATAAAAATCTTTCAAAAATAATTGCAACTTATTTAAAACTCGATTTCCAAACAGAAGTTATGTCTAGGCTTGGGAAAAACTTAAAAATAAGAAAAAGTGCTTTTATTAGTGATGAATTTCATGAATATGTTACAACAACAGATGCAGATTTTTTTGCGCAATGTAGAGAAGCTAAATGTATAAATATTGTTGCAACACAAAGCTATTCATCTATAAAAAATACATTAAAGGATGAAAATTCTACAAAAGTTATTCTTCAAAATTTAATTAATAAAATTTGGTTTAGAACTGATGATATTTTTACCATAGAAGAAGCTCAAAAACAAATTGGAAAAGAAGAAAAAGAAAAAATTTCTACCACAATTTCTGAAAATGCAAAAGAAACAAAACTTAATTTTTTTACAAATAATTTGATGTCAAAAAATTCTAGTTTATCAGAAAGCTACAATAAATACACTCAAAATGATTATATATATGATACTAATTTTTTCTCACAATCATTGGAAACATTTCAAAGTCTTGCTTTTATTTCTGATGGTTTGAGAATTTTAAAACCAAAAAAATTACAAATGATACCATACTATGAAAAAGAAAATTTTATGAAAGGAATAAAAAATATATGAAAAACAAAAAAATTCAACTACTTTACACATGTATGCTTTCTTTTTTGTTTATATTAACATTTAAAACAAATGTATTTTCGGCAGATCCAAAACTTATTACAACTTTAGATTCTGCATTTGAAAAAATTGAAAGTTACATTATGAAAATTTCTACGCCTGCAGCTGCTGTTGCAGTTGGTACAGGTGTATTTATGAAAAAATTTAGTTTTGGTGATGAAGAAAGAATTCGTACTGCTAATAAATTAATCCGTGGCAGCTTATTTTCATATGGTTTTATACTTTGTATAGACTTAATTCTTTCTTTATTACAAACATTATTATCGTAAAGGAAAAAATATGGAAGAACAAACAATAAATTTAACAGAAATAATCTTAAATTCAATTAATGAATTATTTTCAAAAATGTTTTCATCAATAGATAATTCTATTTATTCTTTGTTAGATGATATAACTTTTATTACACCTGATTTACTATCAAAAAATTCTTTTGAAAAATTGCTTGGAACTTCTACTTCTAATGGACTTTTACTAATTTGCAATAGTTTAGTATTAGGATTTATTTTATACTATTCTTTTAATTATTTAATATCTCATCTAACATATGCAAAAATAGATTCTCCAAAACAATTTATATTTAAAGCAATTATCTTTATAGCAGTTATGAATTCTTCTCTTTGGATATGTGAACAAATAATTAATATTATTTCTATAATTACTGTTAGTATTTCAAATATAGGTCAAAAATTATTTGGAACTAATGTTGCCTTTTCTAGCTTTATAGATAATATTAATAAAAGTATTTATGTTGATAATATTTTTAACATATTTTCTTTTGATGGTATAATAAAATCTTTTACTAGTTTTGGATTAATAAATTTAGTTTTTACATATTCTCTTCGTTACATAATGGTTCAAATTTTTGTATTATTAAGTCCATTTGCATTTTTAAGTTTAATAACAAATTCATCAGAATGGTTTTTTAAAATATGGCTTAAAAGTTTTATATCTCTCCTTTTAGTTCAAATACTAATTTCACTTATTTTATTACTTTCTCTTTCAATAGATATAACTCAAAATTCTACTTTATCAAAAATTTTATTTATTGGAATTATATATGCTTTAACTAGAGCTAACATGTATATGAAAGAATTATTTGGTGGAATTTCAACAAGTATTAATAATAATTTATCTAATTTTAAAATTAACTAGAAAGGATTTTAAAAATATGCACTTTATCTTTCCAAAAAATTATAATTTTAAACCAAAATTATTGGGTTTTATAGAATATTCTACTGCTATATTAGATGTTATATTAGCTATATTTATATATTTCTTGGTTAATATAATTTTTTCTAATATATCTATTAAAATTTATGTATTTATATCTCTATTTTTTCCTATATTATTAATTAGTATTTTAGGAATAAATAAAGAAAGTTTCATCTCTGTTTTTAAATATATTTTTAAATTTTTAAAAAATCAAAATATTTATTTATACCAGAAATAGGCTTATAATAAGCAATATCAAAAATCTCTTATAAAATAAATTTTATTAATTATTGTAATTAACATTTTAAAATGATATAATCTTTTCACACTGTACGAAAGAAAATAATTTTTAAGTTTGAAAAGGGGTTTTTGATATGAAAGTTTCTCAAAACGAGAAATCTCTTCTATTTTCTAGTACAGAGATACCAGATATATTTTTTACAGAATATTTACCAGAAGCAAATAGCGACTTTTTAAAAGTCTATTTTTACATGCTTTTTTTATCAAAATATAATAAAGAAATTAAAATTAATGATTTATCAAAAACACTTTCTTTAGACTTTCCTACTGTACAAGAAGCAATTAAATATTGGGAAGAAAAGGGTATTTTAATAAAGAAAATGGATGGCTATATTTTATCAGATATTCAAGAAATTGAATTTTCAAAATTATATAGTCCTAAAATAACAACTTCCCCTGAAGATGCTATCAAAACTTCTGAAAGTCAGTACAGAGCAAAAGCTATTGAAAACATCAATACTCAAATTTTTCAAGGTCTTATGTCTCCATCTTGGTATAATGATATTTCTCTTTGGTTTAAAAAATATGGTTTTGATGAGCAAGTTATGCTTGCTTTATTTAAGTATGCTTATGACAAAAAGAAATTACATAGAAATTATATTCAAGCTACAGCAAATGCTTGGAGTCAAAATAATATAAAAACTTTTAACGATTTAGATGCATATTTTGAAAAACAAGAAAAAAGAAATGTCTTAAATAATGAAATTAGCAGAAAATTAAATTTAGGTAGAAGACTAACTACTTATGAAGAAGAAGATGCTATTAAATGGACTGAAAATTATGGATATTCTATGGATATAATAGAAATAGCCCTAAAAAAGGCTTCTTCTAATAATACAGTAAAATTTGATTATATAGATAAAATTCTTACAGATTGGCATACCAAACAATTAAATTCTGTAAATGAAGTTCAAACTTATTTATCTTCATTAAAAGAAAAAGATAAAAAAACAAAGCAAATTCAAAAAATTGCTTACGAATATACACAAAGTACTTTTGATAACTTAGAATCTTTATATGATAATTAAAATTAAGAAAAGGATATAAAATGGACAACTCTTTATTAAATGAAGTTTTATTAGAATATGATAAAAAAAGAACAAAAGCTATTATTGATGCAGAAAACAGAAAAAAAGAATTATTTAAAACCAATCCTAGATTACAAGAAATTGAAACAGAAATTTCACTTAATTCAATACAAGCATCAAAAGCAATTCTGCTTGCAGATTCTAAAGAAAAATCTAGCTTGATTGCAAACTTGAAAAAGAAAAATAATATTCTTATAAAAGAAAAAAATGATTTTTTAAAAAATCTTCTTAAAGATAATAACTATCTTAATCCACATTTTGAGTGTAAAATGTGTAAAGATACTGGTTATATAAAAAAAGATAACTCTTCTGTTATGTGTTCTTGTTTAAAACAAAAAATATTTGATATAGCTTATAATAAATCAAATATGGGAAATTTACAAAGAGAAAATTTTTCTAATTTTGATTTAAGAATTTTTTCAGATAAGCCAAATAAAGAAAAATATAAATCAGATATTTCTCCTAGAGAAAACATTCAAATAATTAGAGAAAAAGCAAAAAATTTTATTGAACATTTTGATGATCCTGAAGAAAAAAATCTTATTTTTACGGGGAACACAGGAGTTGGAAAAACATTTTTAACAAATTGCATAGCAAATGAAATTTTAAAACTCGGAAAAAATGTACTTTATCAAACAGCACCTGTAATGTTTGATGAAATTAATAATGCAAAATTTGAAAAAAGTAACGCAAAATTAGACTTATATCAAAATATTTTAAATATAGATTTACTTATAATAGATGATTTAGGAACAGAAAAAATTACAGATTCTAAAATAGAGGAACTTTTTGTTATTATTAATACTAGACTTTTAAATCAAAATCATAAAATTACAAAAACAATTATTTCAACAAATTTAAATGTTGATGAAATTTTTAAAACATATACTACAAGAATAGGATCTCGTTTAGCTGGCAGTTATAGATTTCTTCGTTTCTTTGGTGATGATTTACGTTTTAAAAAATCAAAAAAAGATAATTAAAAATGTGAAACAAAAAAGTTTCACATTTTTCAGACTGTTGACAAAGTTATTTAAAAATTTTTGTCAATAGTCTTTTCTTTTTAATAAAAATATATTAAAATAAGAATATAAATCTTTATAATTTTAACCAAAAAAAGATTTTAGAAAATGTAGATTTTTTTCAAAAATATCTACATTTTTCTTTTATTTATTGATATAATGTAATTGGTTAAAATTATAAGGAGAAATAAAAAATATGTTAAATAAAATAGAAAATGTTCAAAGTGAAATTATAATGTACACATTGGAAGAATTAGTTCCAGAAGAAAGTTTATATAGGAAAATAGACAAGTACATAGATTTCACTTTTATTTATGAAAAAGTAAAAGATTTATATTGCGAAGATAATGGAAGACCATCAATAGATCCAGTGGTATTATTTAAATTAGTTTTTATTCA
>CANQEX010000049.1 GCA_947596225.1 uncultured Clostridia bacterium
TACATTCAGACTCAAGAAAAATAAAAGAAGGAGGACTTTTTGTAGCTATTAATGGTTTTTCAAAAGATGGCACTGAATTTATTCCAAATGCTATAGAAAACGGTGCAAAAGCTATAATAGTAGAACCAGAAGTAGATATTAATAACCTTAATGTTCCAAAAAATACTCCTATTATTTCTGTAAAAAATACTAGAAAAGCTTTAGCTCAAACTGCTTGTGAATTTTATGATAATCCTTCAAAAAAGTTAAAATTAATAGGAATTACAGGTACAAAAGGTAAAACAACAACTACATTTATGGTTAAATCAATATTACAACAACATGGATTAAGTGTAGGTTTAATTGGTAGTATTGCTGTATATATTAATGATGAAAAAATTGAAGATACAGATAGAACTACACCTGAAAGTATTGAAATTCAAAAACATTTAGCAAATATGGTTCAAAAAAATGTTGATGTAGCAATTATAGAAGTTTCCTCACAAGCAATGAAATTAGATAGAGTTACAGGATGTGAATTTGATGTTGGATTATTCACAAATTTAACAGAAGATCATATTAGTCCAAAAGAACATCCTAATATGGAAGATTATTTTAATTGTAAATTAGAACTTATAAAACTTGCAAAACATGGAGTTATTAATAATGATGATGAAACTGTATCTAAAATAAAAGATTTATTACCTGATAAAGATATTAAAACATTTTCAATAGATGCAGATAGTGATTTTAAGGTTAATCCAAATACTGTTGTAATTACAGATTCATATATTGATTTTTCAATTCTTTATAATGGAAAAGAAGAAAAAATTGAAGCTTGTATTCCTGGAAGATTTAGTATTTATAATGCTTCAGGAGCAATCGCAGTTTGTTCATTTTTTGGTGTAACAGCTAATGAGATAAGAGATGCTTTAAAAGATTTAAAAGTGCTTGGTAGAAGTGAACTTGTTCCTAATAAACTAGGTCTTACAATTATGATAGACTATGCTCATACACCTTCTAGTTTAGAAAGTATATTAACTGCTGTTAATACTTATGCTAAAGGTAAAGTAATTTGTGCTTGGGGTGTTGGTGGAGATAGAGATGCAACTAAAAGACCTATTATGGGTGAAATCTCTGGTCGACTTGCAGACTTCACAGTTTTAATGTCAGATCAAGTTCGTACTGAAGATCCTTTAAAAATTCTAAAAGAAATTGAAGTTGGTATTATTCCTACAGGAAAACCTTATAAAATTATAGTTGATAGAACAGAAGGAATACGTTATGCTATTTCTATTGCAAAACCTGGTGATATTATTGTAATACCTGGTCTTGGACATGACTTATATTTAGAAAGAAATGGTGTAAAATATCCTTATGATGAGAGAAAAGTTATTTCTAAACTTATAGATGAAATGATAGAAAGTGGAGAAAGAACTCCTATTAATTAAATAACAACAAGGTGGATATTCAAACAATATCCACCTTTTATTAAATCATAATTTTACCTTCAAAAACTATTTCTGCAGGTCCTTTTAATTTTATACTTTCATTATAATTTGTTTTTAAAGTTCCTCCCAACAATTCTATATTTATATTATTTTTCATTGATTTATACTTATTAGAAATTACACTTACTGCACAAGCACCTGTTCCACAAGATAAAGTTTCTCCTACTCCTCTTTCCCACACTCTTACTTTTATATGATCTTCATCTATTATTTTTGCAAACTCAACATTAGTTTTATTTGGAAAATATTTATAATCTTCTATTAATTTTCCATATTTTTCAATATCCAAATCTTCAAGATTTTCCACAAAACAAACTGCATGCGGATTTCCCATTGAAACCGGATATATCTCCATATTTTCTATGTATATTTTTCCTTTATAATTATTTTCTAAATAAATTACTGGTATATTTTCAAGTTCAAACATAGGAGTTCCCATATTTATCTCAACATTAGTTACTGTTTCGCCTTCTACCTCTAATTCAACTAATTTTATTCCTGCTAAAGTTTCTATACTAAAAATTTCTTTATTAATTAATTCTTTTTCAAAAACATATTTTGCAAAACATCTTATTCCATTTCCACACATTTCAGCTTCACTACCATCTTGGTTAAAAATTCTCATTTTAAAATCTGCAACATCACTTTTTTCAATTATTAAAATTCCATCTGCACCTACTCCATAATGTCTATCACATAAAAATTGAGCTAATAATTTATAACTATATTCTAATTTATTTTCCAAATAATTAATTAATATAAAATCATTGCCAGTTGCTTGCATTTTAGTAAAAGAAAACATACAATCACCTCTTGGTTAATTGTATGTTTCTATTTTTATTTTATTCAAATTATTTATTGTGCATCAGTTAGTTTTTGTTGAATAACAACATTAACAACTGTTCCTTCATCAACTTCTGTACCAAAAACTGGATCTTGTGAAATAACAATTCCTTCAGTACCATCTACTCTTATATTTAAATTTTTTGATTTTAGAGCATTTGCAGCTTGTTTTGCTGTCATATCTTTTATATCAGGTACTTGTACTTTTGTTTTTTCCCCTTCAGCTGATGGATATAAACAAATTACAGAATCCTCCATTAATGCTTCACCATATTTTGGCATTTGATTTGCTACTAAAGTTGTATCTGGATTTAAAGCAGTATCAAAAACTACATTAAATCCTAAATTTTGAAGTGTATTTCTAGCTTCTGTTATAGTTAAATTCTCAACATTTGGAACTGCTATTAGAATTGAATCATCTTTTTCATTTTCTGTTTGTGAAGTAGAAGATGATGAAATTCCTAAATAAGGTAATATTTCTTGTAATATCTGACGAGCTACTGGTCCTGCAACTTGTCCTCCTTGATGGTTAACACTTTCTTGTAAACCATGTAAAGCCACTAACACTACTACTTGAGTATTTTCAATTGGAGTTATTGCAACAAATGAAGCTACATACCCTTCTGCTGAATTTATATCTAATGGTTCTGAAGTTCCACTTTTTCCACCTATTGAATAGCCTTCTATTTTAGCATTTCCACCTGTTCCTTCTGTTACAACAGATAACATCATATCTTTAACTTTATCTGCCGTATCTTTAGAAATTACTTGTCTAATATTCTCAGTTTCTATAACATCTATACTTTTAGTGTCTGTATTTTCAATTTGTTTTACAATTTTAGGTTTTACTAATACTCCATCATTACATATTGCAGAAACTGCTGTTATTAATTGTAATGGTGAAATTTCAAATCTTTGTCCAAATGAAGTAGTAGCAAGTTCAACAGGTCCTACAGATTCTAAAGGATAAAAAGTTCCCTTATATGATTTTGCAATATCACTTCCACAAGTTTCAAATAATCCAAAAGCTTTAAAATATTTGTATAACAAGTTAGGACCTATTCTTTGTCCTAATTGCATAAATGCAGGATTACAAGAACCTTCTAATGCTGTTCTTAAGCTTGTATATCCATGTGGTTCTTTTCTCCAACAACTTATTGGATCTTCATCTTGTGCAACTACATATGAGCCTGTACATAAGAAATCATTTGGTGTATCTGTTTGAACAATTCCTTCTTCTAAACCAACAGAAGCTGTTATTAATTTGAAAGTAGAACCAGGTTCATATGTATCTGACACATTAGTATTTTTCCATAAATTTAACAAAGCATTACTTTTATCTACACTTTCTAAGGCATTCCACTCTTCTTCAGTATATCCTGTATAATTAAAATCAGATGGATTATTTAAATTATAATAAGGATTTGAAGCCATTGCTAAAATATCTCCAGTTTGTGGATTCATTACTATAACATTTCCACTTGTTGCTGTACTATTATCTATCATTGCATTAGCTAAATATTTTTCTGCAATTCCTTGTATTTTAGCATCTATAGTTAAATAAATATTACTTCCATTTTCAGGTGCAACATATTGTTCATCTTCATCTGATATTGCATTCCTTTTTGCATCTACTGTAGTAATTACTTTTCCAGCCGTACCAGTTAATACATCATTCCACCTTTGTTCTAAACCGGTTTGTCCAGAATTATCAGTTCCACAGAAACCAATTAAATTTGAAGCTAACGTATCATATGGATAATATCTTTTAGAATCTTCATCTATATTTATTCCAGCACTTATTTTTTTATCTTTCATCCATTTTCTTAATTCATCTACTTTTTCCTTTTCAACCT
Organism: uncultured Clostridia bacterium; assembly: GCA_947596225.1. GTDB lineage: Bacteria > Bacillota > Clostridia > TANB77 > CAG-508 > Scatovivens. Next base: position 4,190 of record CANQEX010000049.1, read on the forward strand.
TTTTTTCTATTATTACAACAGATCTTCCAGAATTTAATCCTTCTATTACTTCTTCATATGTTATATTAAACATACTTGATAAGCCCTCTGCTATTACTTCATTTTCTACTTGCTTACTATTAGAATAGGTTATTTTTCCAGGATTAATTGAAATAGTATCTACAGATATACTTTGTGCTAAAATTTCTCCATTTGAATCATAAATAGTTCCTCTATTTGGACTAATAATTTGATTTTTTATTTGTTGTTTATATGCTTTTTCACTTAAACTTTTACCTTCTACAAATTGAAGTACTGCTAAATGAGCAGATACACCCAAAAAACATAATGTAGCCACTATACCAATAAAAATTAATCTTAAATTACTCCAAAAATTTTCTTTTACTTTTACAGACTTCTTTATTATACTCACCACTCTTTACTATTTAAATATTTTTAAAATTGAATTAAATAATGTTACAACAATATCCACTAAAGATTTTATTATAAAATTTTCCTTATAAATATTAATTAAAATATTTCTAGTTGGAGGTATAATCCACACTAAAAAACATACTATTATAATTGCTACTATAGTAATTAATAAATTTTTTATACGTTTCCAAGTCCAAGGCTCTTTAACTTTATAGCCTATTTTTCTTAAATAATCATTATAAGCTTCATTATAGGCTTTATTATACTCTTCTTCAGCTTTTTGAGCTTTTTTTAAATTTTCTTTAAATTCATTTTGTGCAGCCTTTTTTATTTTATTTTTTTCATCTTTACTTAAATCAACTTCAGAGTTATTGTTAATATTTTCTTTTTTTACTACTTTATATTTAGTTTTATTATTTTCTACACTATTACTTTCAGTGTTATTTTCAGTATTATCTGTTGTTTCAGTATGGGATACTGAAACATTTTTAATTAAATCTTCTGCTCTTTTATTAGCTAAATCTTTATCATATTTTTTCCTTTTTTCGTCATCTGAAAGTATTTCATATGCAATTTTTAACTTGTTAAGAATCATTTCATTATCATTATTTGACTCTGTATCTAAATTAGGAGTAGTATGATATTTCAATACTAATTTTTGATATGCTTTTTCTATATCTTCTTTTGAAGCATTTTCATCAATTTCTAATAAATCGTATATAGTTATCATAATATTATACCTTTCCCTTGTAATATTTATAATAAATTATATCATTATAAATAATTTATATCAATAAAAGTTATTATATATTGTAAAAATATGTAGCTTCTAAATCTGCTTCATGAACAAGTAAAGCTAATGGATATTTTTTAAATGCTTGTCCTAATGTATTATAAGATTCTTTTGGTTCTGTAAATCCCATATGCCATCTAATACAATACTTTTCTTCACTAGTTAATTTTATATATTCTGTAAGCATCATAACACTTTTTTCTCCATGACCATATGGAATTGTATCTTCTACTGTATAATATGGGACTTTTTCCCACTCACCAAATTGATTTTTTGCATTTCTATAATCTACTTTATAAAAATTTACTTTGCAGATATCATGTAATAATGCAATAATTATTAAACTTTCAGGTTGTACTTCAATTTCAATACTTGAGTATTTCACTTTGTCTTTTAATATTTCATATACCTTCATACTATGTTCTAATAACCCACCTTCATAATTTCCATGAAATCTTGTACTTGCTGGAGCTTTAAAAAAATCTGTTTTCTCTATAAATTCTATTAATTTATCTATTCCTTCTCTATTTGTACTTTTTAATAATTTTAAAAATTCTTCTTTCATTTTATTATACCCTTCTATAAAGATTTTTCTTGATTTTATCATATGTTTTATTTTATTACAAGAATACCAATTCTTGATTTATATAAATAGAATATTAAATTTGAAGCATTGTTTTTAATTTATTTTTAAAAAATTTATAATATTTTTTGATAGATTTTTTCCTTTTTGCAATTCTTCATATAGTAAATCATCTTGTATTTTTGAACTATATAAAAACTCATCTAAAATTTGTTGAGACCTTATTTCTAAAGCATTACATACTACCACAAATTTATTTAATGATATTCCATTCATTCCATTTTCTAGTTTACTAATGTAAGAAGGTACCATTAAAGTTCTTGCAGACATTGTATCTATACTAATATCTTTTCTCTTTCGTACTTGTTTTATCAAACATCCAATCTCTTTATTAAATTCATCTTTGTGATTGATAATATATTGATTCACATTTACTATTTCTGAACTTAAATTGTTCATATACATCATCCTTTCAAAAAATATAAAACAATATTACTACAAACAAACGTTCTTGTCAATATATAAAAAAATATTATTAGGAATTTTTTCCTAATAATATTTTTAGTATGTATTTATTACTATTCTTCAGCTGGTGCTTCAACAGGGCAAACACCTGCACATGTACCACAAGAAATACATACACTAGCATCTATTTCATATCTCTCTGTTCCTTGTTTAATGCAATTCATTGGACAAGCTCCTGCACAAGCTCCACAAGAGATACAATTTTCATTAATTTTATATGCCATGTAAAACGCCTCCTTTCACAAAAGTCTTTTATCTATTTTATTTCTATTTTCATAGAATTATAATAGTCTTTTAGCTATTTTCTTGACTTGACGCATAACTTCTTTTTCATTTAAATTTATCATTTTTCTATTTTGCATAATTAGTTTTCCATCTATAATAACATTTTCAACATCAGCTCCATTTGATGAAAATACTATATTTTCACAAATATCATTTGCTGGGCACATATGTAATTTATCTATTTTTAAAAATATCATATCAGCCTTTTTGCCTACTTCTAAAGTTCCAATTTCTTTATCTAATCCTAAAACTTTAGCTGCTTCTATAGTTGCCATTTTTAATATATCATATGCCATAATTGAACTTGGCTTCATTGTATTTACATTTTGCAAATATGCTACTGTTTTCATTTCTTCAAACATATCCATTGTAGTAGTATTAGCAATTCCATCTGTACCAAGTCCTACTTTTATTCCATTTTTTCTAAGTTTTACTACATCACAAATTCCGAGATGATAATTTACAATCACTTATTGGATTATGAGATATACCACCTTGTATGTTTTTTAAAATTTCTATATCACTATCTGATACATAAATTCCATGTGCAAGAACTACAGGAACATCAAATACATCTAAATCACTTAAATATTCAGTACTTCTTTTATTATATCTAGTTTTAATTTTTGATTCTTCATCTATTGTTTGTGCTAAATGGATATGTAATCCTGTATTTAATTCTTTTGCTAAATCAACACAAAGTTTAATTGTATCTGGATTACACGTATATGGAGCATCTGCTGAAACAAATATTTTTATTTTACTATTTTTATCATTATTATATATTTTAGCATATTCTCTAGTTTTCTCGATTTTATCTTTTATAGAATCATCTTTAATAGACCATGCTACAATAGCTCTTAATCCAGTAGCTTTAATTGCTTCTATTGTTTTATCCATTCCAAAATACATATCATTACAGGTAGTAGTTCCAGATTTGATCATTTCTAAACAAGAAAGATATGAATTCCAATAAATATCTTCTGGTTCTAATTTATCTTCAACTGGAAAAATAGCATTTTCAAGCCAATCCATAAGTTTTTTGTCTGTTTTATATCCTCTAAATATGCTCATTGCTAAATGTGTATGTGTATTTATTAAACCAGGCATTATTAACATATTTTTAGCATTTATTCTTTGATCTACTATTGTATTTTTATCTATATCTTTTTCTATTTTTTCTATAATATTATCATTTATTAATATATCTTTTTTCTCTATATTAGCAAAGTCCCCTACCATGTCTAATACATAAGCATTTGTTATAAGTGTTTTCATCTTAAGTTCCTCTCAAAGTTATCTATTGTAATATTTAAATATCCTCTTGTGTAGTATTTTTCTTATCATCTCTATCTAATTTTTCTAGTTTTTCTAGTTCCTTTAATGCTTCTTCACTTTCTGAATCTAGCTTATCTTCTTGCATTACAGCATCTTTAATAACTACTACATCTTTAGCATTATGTTTTTTAAAATAAAAGTCCTCTCCATCTTGATATTTAACTCTTATAACCTCTTTTAGAGTTTCCACAGATGCAACTTCTCCTGTACCTTCTTCTGTTTTAACTATAGCTCCTATTTTAGGTAGTCTCTTTAGTTTTTCTTCATATACTTCTTGTTCATATTTCAAACAGCACATTAATCTTCCACAATTTCCAGAAATTTTAGATGGATTTAAAGAAATATTTTGTTCTTTAGCCATTTTTATTGAAACTGTTTCAAAATTTCCTAAAAATGAACAACAACATAATTGTCTACCACATATTCCATTTCCACCACATCTTTTAACTTCATCTCTTACTCCTATTTGACGTAACTCAATTCTAGTTCTGAAAATAGCGGCTAAATCTTTTACTAATTCTCTAAAATCAATTCTATTGTCTGCTGTAAAATAAAATATAACTTTTGAACCGTCATATTTATATTCAACATCAATAAGCTTCATAGGAAGCCCATGTTGTTTTATTTTTTCTAAACAAGTTTTGAATGCATCTTTCTCTTTTGCTTTATATTGCATACGCATTTTTTCATCTTTTTCTGTAGCAATTCTAATAACCTTTTTAAGTGGTTCTGTAACTTCATTATCTTCAACTTCTTTTTTAGCAATTACTACTTCTCCAAATTCTTCTCCCATAGCTGTATCAACAATTATATTCATTCCTTTTTCTATTTGTAAATTTCCTGGATCAAAATAATATATTTTACCTGGTCTTTTGAATCTAACTCCTGTTACCGTTTTCATTTAATTCCTCCCACATTTGAAATAGTAACTGATCTATACTCATATCAAAATTACTATTACCTCTAATTCTGTCTGCACATTTATTTACATACTTCATACAATTTATATACTTTTCACTAAATTTCGAATACAAACAAACAGTTATATAATCTAAAATATCATATATGTTTTCTTTATCATATAATATTTTTCCCTCTAATAAAATATCTATTATATCTTTTTTATCTAAATTAGATATTAACATATCTATATCAGTATATTTTTCTCTAAATTCTTTTTGTTTTATAGCTTTTCCTATACTACCATAAAATGATTTTAATATATTATCAGATATATTCTCATAACCTAATACATTTATTGCATAATCTTTTAATAAATTATTATCAATATTTTTAAATTTTACTGTCATACATCTAGATTTTATAGTATTTAATATAGCATTTTCATTTGAAGATATTAATATAATAACAATAAACTCTGGTGGTTCTTCTAATGTTTTTAATAAAGCATTTTGTGCTTCTTTATTCATTTTTTCGCAATTATTTATTATATATACTTTTTTTGAAGAAATAATTGGTTTTTCTATAACCTTTTCTGCTAAATTTTTAATAGTATCAACTTTTATTTTATCTTCTTCATTTATAACATAAAAATCTGGATGATTAGAACTATTAAAACATATACATGATTTGCAATTACATGTATCTTCACCATTTTCTAAACATAATATTTTTCTAGCAAATTCTTTAGCTATTAACAATTTTCCTATTGATTCAGTTCCTAAAAACAAATAGCTATGTAAAATATTTTTTTGTTTAATACTTTTTGTTAAATATTCTTTAACTTCTGTATTACCTATAATATCTTTAAATTTCAACTATTATTACCCCTAATCTATTTTTCCAAATTCACTAAATGGCCAAAATCTATAACAAACTATTCCTTCTAATTTTTTTAATGGAATACAACCAAGTGACCTACAATCTGTACTTTTAGTTCTATTATCTCCCATTGCAAAGAAATATCCATTTGGAACTATAAAATCATAAAATACTTGTGATTCTGTTATTACATCATTTGATAAATATTCTTCATCTAAAACATTTCCATTAACATATACTTTATTATTTTCAATTTTTACATGATCTCCTTCAACTGCTATAACTCTTTTAATATAACTCTTTTTTGTTACTTCTAAACAATAATAAATAAATTTGTTTATTATACCTTTAGGTTGATTTTCGTATATTGCTATAGGATTAGATTGATCTGCATCTGATTTTGAATGTTCTTTTGTAGGAGCTTCAAATGTAACTATATCTCCAGGTTTTGGCTTTTTCTTTGTAATTCTAAATGTTCTATTTAATATTAATCTTTCATTTTCTTTTAATGTTGGAAACATTGATCTTTGCTTTACAATAGTAGGCGTTGCTATAAAAAATCTAAATAGTAAAGCGAGTACTAATGCAATTATTATACAATATCCCCATTCTAAAATATTCTTTAATCTTTCGTTCATTTTATCGCCCTTCTTTATTTTTAAACGCATTATACATTAATTTTTCAACTTTTTCAAGTACATTCATTTTATTCTTCATTAACTTTTTCTTTTACATTTTTTGTTTGTTTTGTAGGTATTCTTATAACAACTTCTGTTCCTTTTCCTAATTCACTTTTTATATCTATCATACTATTATTTTGATCTAAGATTTCTTTTGCAATAGAAAGTCCAAGCCCTGTACCACCCATCTCTCTAGTACGAGCTTTATCAACTCTATAAAATCTTTCAAATATTTTATCTAAATCTTCTTTTGGAATTCCTATACCAGTATCTATTATTTTAATATATGCATCATTATAAACAAAACCTACATATACTTTTATAGAACCATTTTCTGGTGTATATTTTATTGCATTAGAAAGAATATTTATTACAACTCTTTCTATACCACTTCTATCTGCATATACTAAAGGCACATTTGAAGTAACAAAACACTCACCATTTTGATTCTTTTTCTTCATTTCTATATCTAAACCTTCAAATATATATTTTACAAGTTCTCCTAAATCAAATTCAACTTTTTCTATTTTTGCTTTTGAAGTATCATATCTAGAAAGAGTTAATAAATCACTTACTAAATGAGACATTCTTTCAGCTTCTCCTGAAATTCTTTGTAAAAATTTACTACTAGTTTCTTTATCAACTTCGTTTTCTATTAATGTATCTGCATATCCCATAATTGAAGTTATAGGTGTTTTTAATTCATGTGATACATCTGCAACAAATCTTTTTCGCATTGTATCTAGTTTTACATGTTCTGTTATATCCTGTATAACTACTATTACACCACCTGGTCTATCATTTTCATTTTTAAAAGGTGCAAAAAATAAATTAATTGTTCTATCTTCTACATTAATTTTTTGCTCTGATGAAGTCCAATTTTCTAAATAAATAATTTTTTCTAAATTTATATCCACATTATATTTATCAAATATTTCTTCAAAACTTTCTGCTTTATCTATATTTAAGAAAGTTTTTGCTGCTGGATTTATATGAATTATCTTACCTGTTATATCAAATGCTATAATACCATCAGTCATATGAAGTAATATTGTTTCCATTTGCTTACTTTGCCTTGTAGCTTCATTAAGGTTTTCTTTTAATTCATTATTCATTACATCAAAAGAATATACTAAATCACTAATATTTCTTTTCTTTTTATTGTCAAATTTATTTTTTTCATTTTTTATAGCATTTTCTGCACTTATAATCAAACTAGATATTGGAGCAAATACTGTTTTAGATATTATAATTCCTATTATTATCATTAAAATAACAAAAAATATTAACCAAACTATAAATATAATTTTAGTTTGATTTTCATAATTACTTATTAAATAATTAACTTGTTGTATTTGCATATTTGGATTCATTTGACTTTTCATATCTTGTAAATTCATATAATTAGTTATTCCTAATAATGAAATTACAATTATACCAACAATAGAAAATGCAACAATTACTTTTATTTGAATATTTTTTAACATCCCTATCTCCTAATAATTTCTTTTCTTATTATATACTTAAGTAGCTGTTTATTCAAGAAATTTTTAAAAAGAATTATACTTGCAGAAAAAAAGTTGAGAATTCATACATTCTCAACTTTTTTAAAATATCTATTCTTTTTTATTTTTTATTTTTCTTCTTATTAATATTACCAATATATTAATTGATATTACAAGAATTATAACACTTATAGCAATTACTGGTGTTTTATCACTTGTGTCTACTCCATTTTCATTATTTAAACTTTTTTTATTATTCTTCTTTTTAGTTAATTTACTTAAACTTTCTTTTAAAGTGTTCTTATTACTTTCATTTGGTGAAGAGCCTGTTCCTTGATTATTACCACTATTATTTCCACTTGGTGGATTTACTTCACTTTCTTTTATCTTTGTATAAAAGTATTGTACTAGTGTTTCTGTATTTG
>CANQEX010000050.1 GCA_947596225.1 uncultured Clostridia bacterium
GTAAGTGTTCTACAGCATTGCTATGCAAGAAAATCCAGGCATCTTTTGTCCGTTCTTCCATTTCTGCCAGCACATCCAGTGGGCATTTGTCCATCGGTACGGTAATTACATTTTTCTTCATGATAAGCCTCCTTAAAGTTATAATGGTACCTACAAATATAAGTAAATCCTTATACTCAATACGATTATATCATATTTTACATAATTTTTCAAATCATATTAATTTCATGATAGTGTCAATTTAATTAGATAAACTTGACAAATACAAAAAAAGTATTATAATTAAATATCATAGGCGACGCACGTTTGTAGATATGGAAAATGAGAGAATATCAAGTGCTTGAGCCGTTGTATTAATAAGCCTATACCTACTAACTATTTTCTAGTTAGTATCTCTCAACAAAACTAAATAGGCTAAGGGTGGATATTTTTCCACCCTTCTTTTTTTACAGTATATTTTTAAATTATTGTATTTTGGCATCTTATGTTAATTATAGTATAATACAATTATCAGCTACTATTGGTTCCTTAAGTAATAAACTGTGTATCATTTTTTTCCCTCTCTCATAATGAGTGAGGGGGTTTTACATTTATATTTTTTATTTATCTTTACTAATTAAATATATAACTTTTTTAATTGCCATAACAAAAAGTATATATAAATAAAATATATAAGCAAAAAATTTATAAATAAATTGAATTATTTTATTATTAGGTAAAATTCTTTGTACTTTTGAAAAATATCTAACATATCTTTCAGGAGCATAAATTAATGAAAAATTTATTTTTACAGATTTTGAATCATATTTTATGCCTGCTGCTTGATGTGTAAAATTCCAAAAAAAGCCTTTATCTAGTTTGTGTAAAAAAGATAATCTGTTATTATCTGCAAAAAAAGCACTTTTAAGCACTATTAGAGCATTTCTCTTATTAGCACGTTCTTTATTTTCATGCTTGCTATATATGGTATAACCAGAAAATAACTTCTCAGCATTTTTTTGCCAATTTTCTATAACTTGTTCATATAAATTTTTTTCATTATCTGCCCACAAAAGTGGTACTCTTACTTCAGATGTATCATCATCTATTATATAAGTTTGAGCAGCACCATGTGGAGCTGCTGCAAGAGATTCGTATAATTGAGTATTAGCTCTTAAAATATTAACATATGAAAATTTTGTTGTTTGGTTAGAAAGTAATAAACCATGTCTTTCAATAGGAAAGTTTTTATCATTATCTAAAACTCCTAAATAAAGACCTCTAAGCTTTTTATTAAGAATATTCTCAATACCAAACTGCATAGTTCCCCTCCACCCAACATCTACAATATTATTGCAATCTTTTGAAGTGAAAAAATTACTAGAATATTTTATAAAAGCTTTCTTATTTAATAACACTTGTTTTTTTATATCAGAATGTAACAAATCAATTATTTTCTCACTAATAAGTGTATCAGACTTTAAATTATATTTTTCTAAAATTTCTTTTTCATTTTCATCAAATATTCCAGCAGAAAGCAAATAATCATGTACATTCATATATTTGTTAGTTCTTGCATTATTTTCGATTTGTTCAAGTTGAACAGATGTTATTGCCATACGAGAACATAAAAAATATGATGTTTCAGGCATATTATCTTTAGTGCAATGAAAAGAAGTGTATAATTCAAATAATCTTTTATAAAACCATCCTTCACGAGCTAAGAAAGTTATTTTGTTTCCATCATTCATATCATATAAACGTTCTATAAAAGAATGAAATAAAACAACATATTCAGAAAATGGTTGTCTATATTTGTAACAATATTTTATAAACTTTTTACATATATAATTTGAATTATCTTTTATATACCTCTTTCTTAAATGAATATGGACTTTATGAAAAAATCTCATCCTATAAATAGTCTTTAATCCAAAATTTTTAGCTTGTTTATTATCACTATTAAAACTATCTCCAATCATTACTGCTTGGCTAGGAGAAAGTTTTAAATCATCAATAACATATTTATAAAGAGTTCCATTCACTTTTTCTGCTCCACAATCTGATGATACAAATATTTTGTCAAAAAGTGTAAAATCTATATTTTGAACTCGTAAAAAACTTTTTAATTCTTCTTTTCCTAAATGAAAATCAGAAACTATATATATCTTTGCTCCATTAAGCTTTGCTTTTTTTAATTTATTAATTAACTTTTTATTAGGATATTGTACTGCATATTCTAATGAACATTCTAGTTCTTTACAATACTTAACAAACTCTTCTTTTTTTACTTTGGATTTTAAATTATTTTCTAATTGTTTATACATATTACTAATTGCAGAAAAATAATAGTCTTTCTTTTCTTCCGTAGTTAATTTTGAAAAACAATCTTTTCTAATTTTTAAAAGCTCCTTTGAAGATATTTTTAAGTCAAATTTTTTCTTGATATTGTCAGCCCAATAGTCTAAGAGTTGAAATGGGTGAATAGTTCTAAACATAATTGTATCGAAAAAATCAACTAAGATATACTTTGGGGTTTTATATTTTATCATTATTATTCTCCTCTTTTATATTTATAATAAATTATTTGTTATATTTGCTGATAATTTACTATTTTAATAAATTTTTACATTTTTGTTACTAGCCCATTATATCATTATATGTTTTTTTGTACAATCATTTTCCTTTTTAGTTATCTCAACACTATAAATTACAACAGAATAAAATAAATTAATTGTAATTTAATAATAAATATGCTATATTAATTAATAGAGGAATTTTATGAATAAAAAAAGTAATGAAAGATTTAATAAGTTAATTGAATATATAGAAAATAATTTATGTGAAGATATTGATTATAAAAAACTTTCACAAATACTTGCTGTTAATGAATATACGTTGCATAGAATATTTTTATTTGTAACTAATTATACTTTAGCTGAATATATAAGAAAAAGAAGACTAAGCATGTCTGCACTTGACTTAATCGATGGAAAAGAAAAAATAATAGATATTGCAATAAAATATAATTATAAATCTGCTCAATCTTTTTCAAGAGCGTTTAAATCTATGATGGGATTTCTTCCAAGTGAAATTAGTAATAATAAAAGTAATATAAAGTTTTTCTCTAAATATGAATTAATAAATGAAAATGTTACAGATGAATTTAATTTTCATATAGAAGAAAATATAGAATTTAATTTATATGCTATTTCTATGAAAACAACAATTAAAAATTGTCATAATCAAGCACCTTTATTTTGGAAAGAAAATAAAAACAACATTAAAGGGAAAAGTGAATTTGGGCTATTAAAATACGATAAAACATGTAGTGTAGACGATGCAATATATTACATAGCCTCTAAGGAAAAATTTAAAAATTCAAAAAAATTAAATTTAAAATCTAATAATTATATTGTATTTGAATGTGATTATATTGATTCTAATTCTTTATATGAATATTTATTAAAAATATATAGAACTATTATTCCTAATTTAGGATATGAATTAGAAGATTTACCTGATATTGAAGAATATTTAGAAAACAATAAGTTAAAATTATATATTCCAATAAAATAAATAAATGATTTTTTTAGTATTAAAAATGTTACTTATTCCTCCTAAAAATAAGATATAATATTTATGTTAACTGTATTAACCCTTTTTCTATTATATAATTATTTTAAGGAGGTATTATTATGATACTTATTGCTATTGCACTAATAGGCTGTTTATTGTTATTTGAAAGTTTTGCTAATAGCACTGACTATGGTTTTGTAACCGATGAAAATTCCATCTGGCATGATGAATATAAAGAAGAAATTAAAAAACTTCATAAACAAGCTAAAGATGGTAAAATAACCCTAACTTCGAAAGAAATAAGTTTAATCACTACTAATATTAATAAAAAAGCTAAAATGGTTAATCGGTATTTACGCATAGTTTTTATTTTTCTATGTATTTTTACAATACTATGGCTAGAGTTTGGTAGTTATGAAAAAAATGAAATTACAAAATATAGTTTGTTACCTATTCAAGATGAATCCATTCTATATGGACAATCAAAAAACAAAACATATTATATTGCTGAAATCGCAAATAAAAACAATTCATATATGTTTTTTTACAAAAATGGAGATAGTCCTGAAGAAATGGAAATAGTCGCTAATAATATAGTCAAATATGATAATGTTGATTGTGAACCATGTGTAGTAAAAGAAACGAAAAAATATATGCTGAAATGCAATTTACTACAAAAAATTCTATTTTTTAACTTCGATAACAATACAATATTAGAAGAAAATTACAAATTTTATTTACCAAAACAAAATTATATAAAAATCTTTAGCTATTAGTAATTTCATATAACAAAAAGCAATCCATAGGTTTTACCTATGGATTGCTTAGAAAAATTATTAAAACTCTATTTTTTCTTCAATATATTTTTCAACTTCTTCAATTTTTATCCTAATTTGTTCCATTGTATCTCTATCTCTTACAGTAACACATCCATCTTCTAAAGTTTCAAAATCTACTGTTACACAAAATGGTGTTCCAATTTCATCTTCTCTTCTATATCTTTTTCCTATACTACCTGCTTCGTCATAATCACACATAAATTTCTTTGATAAATTTGTATAAATTTCATCTGCTTTTTCAGATAATTTTTTTGATAATGGAAGTACAGCAACTTTATATGGTGCTAGAGCTGGATGCAATTTCAGTACAGTTCTTACATCTCCTTCTCCCACTTCTTCTTCAAAATAACTATTACATAAAAATGCAAGTGTTACTCTATCTGCTCCAAGTGAAGGCTCTATACAATAAGGAACATATCTTTCATTTGTTTCTGGATCTAAATAAGTTAAATCTTGTTTTGAATGTTCCATATGTCTTGATAAATCATAATCTGTTCTATCTGCAATTCCCCATAATTCTCCCCATCCAAATGGAAATGCAAATTCAATATCTGTAGTTCCTTTACTGTAAAATACTAATTCTTCTGGACTATGATCCCTTAATCTAATATTTTTCTCATCCATTCCTAAATTTAATAAGAATTGTTTGCAATAATTTCTCCAATATTCAAACCATTCTCCATCTGTTCCAGGTTTACAGAAAAATTCAAGTTCCATTTGTTCAAACTCTCTTATTCTAAAAATAAAATTTCCTGGAGTTATTTCATTTCTAAAAGCTTTACCAATTTGAGCTATACCCATAGGAATTTTTCTTCTTGTAGTTCTTTGAACATTTTTAAAATTAACAAATATTCCTTGTGCAGTTTCTGGTCTTAAAAAAATTTCAGCTTTTGAATCTTCTGTTACACCTTGAAAAGTTTTGAACATTAAATTGAATTTTCTAATAGAAGTGAAATTATGTTTTCCACAATTTGGACAACATATGTTATTATCATCTAAAAATTTTATCATTTCCTCATCTGTCATTCCATCTGCTATCATATCTTTTCCATTTTCATGTGCCCATTCTTCTATTAATTTATCTGCTCTATGTCTTGTTTTGCATTCTTTACAATCTATTAATGGGTCTGAAAATCCTCCAACATGTCCTGAAGCAACCCATGTTTCTGGATTCATTAATATTGCAGCATCTAAACCAACATTATATTTGCTTTCTTGAACAAATTTTTTCATCCATGCTTTTTTTACATTATTTTTTAATTCTACTCCTAATGGACCGTAATCCCAAGTATTTGCTAAACCTCCATAAATTTCTGAACCAGGATATATATATCCTCTAGCCTTACATAAATTTACGATTTTTTCCATTGATTCAACCATAATAATACCTCCTATAATTTTATTTTAGAAAGTGATGCTTTTTAACAACAAAAAAGCTCACTTCCTTAGCTATAAGCTAGGGACGTAAGCTGATACTTGCGCGGTTCCACCCTAATTGGTATTTTTTACCCACCTTAATTAATATTGCTCCAAAGCTCCAAAACATATAAGTTTTTATTTGTTTCTCACTATCACAAATTCACTTTAAAAAACTAGGTTATACCATATAATATGTTTCCTCTTTTTCATCGCAATTCATATTATGTTAATAATTTTACATTAATTATAATAAAAAGTCAATACTTATATTTTTATATCTTTAAATAATTTATATTCTTCTATATCATCATTATTTATATCTATTTTAGAATATTTATTATTTTCTCTTCTTATTCTAATTACTTTTATTGGTTTTTGTTTATATAAACCTTCAATATCTTTAGGATTATCATCTATAAAAATTCCATCTTTATAATTAATATCTAATTCATATTTATTATTTGATGCAATTATAATATTATCAAAATATTTTGCAAGACCTGATCCAGTTATTTTTTCCATTTGATATTCCATATTAACTTGTGTAATATAAGTTAATAAATAAATATTATGTCTTTTTTCTTTTAGTTTTTTTAGAAATTCTTCAACATCATCAAATACTAAATTTTCTCCATTATCTATTATTTTTTTTATTTCTCTAATAAGTACTTCCCCATCAACTTTATATTTATTTGCAATATTAGTTGCAAAGTTAAAGATATTCATTGATGAATTATAATTATCTTTCAAATCTTTTAATATAATTTCATTATTTATTTTATTTTTTTCAGAAATAATTATACTTATTTTCTGAAAAATTAACTCTACTAATTTCGAAGTTTCATACAATGTATTATCAAAATCTATAAAATAATTCATAATCAATTCTCCTTTAGTACTTATTTAACACACAATTATTTTTTAGTCAATATTTAATTATTATTTTATAATTTTGTTATTATGAAAACTAATAAAAGAACATTCTTTTTTGTGGATAATGTGGATAACTCTGTGAATAACTCAAAAATATACATTTTTTCGACATGATTTATTCACCCAAAAATTTGGTTGTAAATATTTTTTTATTATTTATATTTTTTATGTGTACAATATACATTTATTTAAAATTTTTTAACATTTTTATTTTTCTATTTCTTTTTTTTTCATTATATGTTATATTTATAAAATAATAATTAACATTGAAAGGATTCTAGTAAATGACTATATCATCACTAAAAGATAAATCTAAAAAATTATTCTATTATATGAAGCTTGATAAATTATATGAAAAATTTAAAGCATCTGATAAACAAATTTTTAAAAAAATATTTATATTAATTTTTATACCAATAATGATATATTTATACTGTCAACTTTTTTGTAATGGTAAATTAATTTTTGAAAGAAAAAGAATGTTATTAAATTTTATGTTTATATATTTTATAATAGGTTTTTTCTATTGCATTGTTGGAAAAATAAAAATAAGTTTATATATTTCAATGATTTTAACATTTGTAGTAGGTGTTGTAAATCACTTTATTACAGCTTTTAGAGGAACACCTCTTGTACCTTGGGATATTTTTTCACTTAATGTTGCATTAACTGTACTCCCAACTTTTAAATTTGTTCTAACAAAAAAATGTATTCTTGGAATAATATTATTTATTATAAGTATTTTTGTATTACATAAAACTACTTTTGAAAGTTTTAGAAATAATAAAATTAAAGTTACTTATAGAATACTTGTTTTAGTAGGAACAGTATCTTTTACTTGCTGTTTTTACTTAACAAATGTAATATCTTATTTTAAACTAGATGAAAATTGGGATCCAAAAGAAGAATATCATAATAATGGATTAGTAGCTAGCCTTTTTAAACAATCTAGAAACTTAATAATTGAAGAACCAGAAGGATATGATTTAGATTCAATAACAAAATTAGCTAATTCGATTGAAGTTCCATTTGTATCTCATGATGAAAATTATGAATTTCCAAATATTATTACAATAATGAATGAATCATTTGCTGATTTAAGTGTTGTGGGAAAATTTTCAACAAACGAAGAATATTTACCTTTCTTTAAAAGTTTATCAGAAAATGCAATAAAAGGTAATTTACATGTTTCTATATTTGGAGCTACTACTCCAAATAGTGAATGGGAATTTTTAACTTCTAATTCAATGGCATTTGTTCCTAAAAGAACAGTTCCTTATCAACAATATGTTTTAAGAAAATCTTATTCACTTGCAACAATATTAAAAGAACAAGGTTATTCAACAACAGCAATACATTGTTATTATCCTCAAGGATATAATAGAAATCTCGCATATCCACGACTTGGTTTTAATAATTTTCTACATATTGATACTTTAAAAGATTTAACATATATTAGAGAATACCCTAGTGATTTGAGTACATATCAAAATATAATTGATATATTTGAAAATAAAAAAGATAATGAAAAAATTTTTAATTTTACTCTTACTATGCAAAATCATGGAAGTTATACAGATGAAAACTTTCCTAATACTATAATTGCAGAAAATGGACAATACCCAAAATTGAATCAATATTTATCTTTAATAAAAATCGCTGATGATGCATTAAAATATCTAGTAGAATATTTTCAAAAACAAGAAGAACCTACTATCATAGTAATTTTTGGGGACCATCAACCATATGTTGAAGATGAATTTTATAATAATTTACTTTCTCAACGATATGCTGATATAAATTCAAAAGAAGCAACTGAAAATAAATATATTACTCCATTTATGATATGGGCTAATTATGATATAAATGAAGAAAACTATAAAAACATTACTGATATAAGTGCAAATTATTTATCATCACTTATTCTTGATGTTGCTGGAATACAAAAAACACCTTATATTCAGTTTTTAGATAATCTTCAAGAGGAAATACCTATAATAACAGGAAATGGATATATGGACAAAAATGGAATTTATCATAATTTTTCAGAAGAAACAGAATACTCAAAATTAATTGACCAATACCATTATTTACAATTTAATAATATGTTTGATAACTCAAATAAAATAACTACTCTTTTTGAAGTTCCTAAACAAGCTGAAAAAACTGTTGATAATCAAAATACTGAAAATACAGTTAA
Source organism: uncultured Clostridia bacterium (assembly GCA_947596225.1). Taxonomy (GTDB): domain Bacteria; phylum Bacillota; class Clostridia; order TANB77; family CAG-508; genus Scatovivens. Next base: position 8,950 of record CANQEX010000050.1, read on the forward strand.
TAATAATGAAGAAGCACCTACTTTAGAATAGGTGCTTTTTAATCATTAAAATTAAAATAATATAATCTTTTAGTTTTCTTTAATTTTCTTGTTTTTTTGAATATATAAATTATTAGTATTATTAAAAGTATTCCCCCACCAATAATTATTTTAACCATATTTTGAAAATTATCATTTGTATTATCTGTAGTTGCATTAACAACTTGAACCTCTTTTTCTAATGTTTCATCTTTTAACATTGATTCTTCCTTGTCATCTTCTTGTATAACTTGATTCTTTACAAAATTATTATACCCATATTCAAATAAGTTAATTGTATCTACATATCTTGCACTAGATCCATCTTCTGTATTTTCTGCATGTAATACAACAGATATCATTTCAAAACCATCTCTATTACAACCTGTAACTAAACAATTTTTTGCTGGTGTTGTAAAACCAGCTTTTATACTTATAGCATAAGGATAATAATATTTACTTTCAGGCATCAATAAATTATTAGAATTTTTAAAATTTCTTTCACCATGTTCTGCTACCTGCTCATCTGTCCAAAACTCGGTATGTGGCAAACTACATTCTTTTTGAGTTACTATTCTTCTAAAAGTGTCATTTTGCATACTATATTTTGCAATTAATGCTAAATCATATGCTGAAGAATAATGATTTTCATCATGTACTCCATTAGCATTAACAAAATTAGAATCAACACATCCTATTTCTTTTGCCTTTTGATTCATGACTTTTGCAAATTTTGAAACACTTCCAGATATATGTTCTGCTATAATATTAGCAGCTTCATTTGCAGACTGTAACATTAATACATTTAAAAGTTGTTCTATTGTAAAAGTTTCACCAACTTGTATATCAGCTTTTGTATAACCTTTTTCTATAGAATTCACAGCATTATAACTTGCTGTAGCAGTGTCATTTAAATTACAATTTTCTATAGCAATTATTGCAGTCAACATTTTTGTAGTACTCGCAGGATATTTTCTTTCATGTATATTTTTTTCATATAAAATTTTTCCTGTTTTAGCATCAATTAAAATTCCTGATTCTGAATATAAATTTAAATCTTCTGTATTTTCAGTAGCCATGCTTAAAAAATTTGATTGAAATATAAAATAAATTATAACAAAGCAAATTAATATCTTCTTGAATTTCATATTACCTATTCCTTTAAAGTTATTTTACAAATTTTCTAAAAAATTCATTATTTACTAAACTCAAATCAACAGGATACTTCGTTTTTTCTCCAATTCCTGTTTCTGTAAACTGCCATGCAACAATTTTATCTGTAAATTCTGTATTTTCAGTAGCTTCTTGATCTGTATCTGTATACCAAATATTTGGAATTTTATTTTGTTTATCATAATATGCTACCCAAAAATTTGTATCTATAGTATATAAATATTCATTAATTGTATTTGCATTACTATAAATTATTGTATCTATATTTTTTTCTTTAAATTTCTCTATTAATTCAGTAGCTAAATCTGCTCTGTCTTCCCATATTTCATCAGCTCTACCTACTCCATCATGACTTTCTATATCTATTACTAATGGAAGTATTGCTAAATCAGATTTATTTTTTTGTAAAAGATTATCTATAAAATCTACTTCTTCTATTATTTCTTCTGAAGTTATTGCTTCATCTATATAATAAAAGCCATATGGAACTCCTAAATACTCACATGCATCTATAAAAGTTTGAAAATTTGGATCTGTATAAAATTTTCCTTCTTCGCCATATCCTCTTCCACCAAGTCTAATATAAACATAATTAATATTATTATTTAATAAAAATGCTTCATATTCACCAGAACCATTAAAATGTTCATAATATAAATTAAACTTAGATACATCTGACATTAGGACTCTTCCATCTTCATTTGAAAATTTATAAGTATCAGCTTTTTCCTTTTCAATATATCCTACTTTATCATCAGCTTTCACTTTATACCATGATTTTCCTTTTTTATCTACAAAATCTTCAACAATATAAACGTTTTGACCAAGTGGCAAATCTCTAATATGTCTCCATTTTGATATTTTAGGTTTTCTATAAAAACCTACATTTTCTTCAATAGTTACTGCATGAATTGCATTTGATATATCAATATTATTCCATTTTTCTTCAATTTTGAATCTAATAAAAACTATAATACAAATTAAAACAATTATTGTTACAACTATAGCTATTATTTTTTTATAATTACTTCTCACTTTTTTCCTCTTTTCACAAAAATTTCTTCTATACTAATTAGTATAACATAAAATTTTATATATAACACATAATTTGGTAAAATAAATATTAATTTTATTTAAAAAAATTGAAATATATTTTCAATTATGATATAATATATTTATGTAAATTATCAAAAGATAGGAGTTTAAGATTATGTTTAATAAATATAGTAATGTTTTAACTATGATTTTAGTAGTAATAATAGTAGCTATATTGGCAATAATTGGATATTTTGCATTTGATTTAATACATTCTAAAAGTATTAATTCTAATGCCAAAAATGTTATAAATGAATTTGAGGAATCAACAAAGAAAATTGAAAAGGTTCCAAAAAATGAGACAACAGAAGAAAATAATAACACAAATCCTCAAAATATAATGGATTTATTAATAGATACTACTAAAAATGAATCTACTGAAAAAAATAAAGAAAAAGTTTATATGGAAAACTATGAAGTTAAAGGTACAATAGAAATTCCAAAAACAAAAATTAGTTATCCTGTTTTAGAAACTGTTAATAAAAGAACTTTAGAAATGGCTGTTGGAATTGCTTATCCTCCTAATGTTGAATTAAATCAAGTTGGAAATACAGTTATATATGGTCATAATTATAGAAATGGGTTATTCTTCTCTGATAATAAAAAATTATCTAATGGAGATTTAATTTATATTACTGATTCTACAGGAACAAAAATTACATATGAAATTTATAAAATATATCAAACAGATGCAAATGATGCTTCATTCTTTACAAGAGATACTGGTGGAAAAAGAGAAATTTCATTACAAACTTGTACAGATGATACTAGTGCAAGAATTATAATTTGGGCAGCTGAAAAACAATAAAATAAGTATAAAAGCGGACAATTTATAAGTTTAATTGTCCGCTTATTTGTTTTAAATTTATATTATTAATATAAAATTATTATTTTTAATAATAATTTTAAGATAATTAGCTTTAAGATAATTAGCTTTAAAATATTGACAAACTCTAAAATTTGATTTAAAATATAATAGCGTTGTGAGAGTCGATGAAACATGGTGGATGTAGCGTAGTTGGTTAACGCGTCAGTTTG
>CANQEX010000051.1 GCA_947596225.1 uncultured Clostridia bacterium
GTTATATGCAATTATAGATAAAGTTTCTAATGCTGCATTTGATATATTTGGTTTTGATCTATTATCAAATAATGGGTATATATATTCATAATACTCTTTTCTTGTACACATTTGATAATTATCATTAATCTTTATAATCTCTATACCACTATTTCTAGCTTCATATTCTGATTTCATATTTAAAATAATTTTATCAATATCTTCTGCACTAAGTTCTAAAACATTCATTATCTCTTTTACATTAACTTCTCTTCCTGCAGAGAAAAGCATTGCTTCTATTATTGATTGTTCTTTATTTATTTCCATAATTCTCTCCATTTACAATTATAATATATCTTTAATTTTTATACATTAAATTATGTTCTACTGTTTGCATTGCTATTATATTATTGTAAATTTTCATTGTCAAATTTATTATAAATTTTTATTATCATTTTTGACAGGATTATTGATATATGTTATAATATTTTTAATTTGATTTAATGAGGTAAATATAATGGAAGATAAAAAAAATAAAGAAAATGATAGTAAAATTGAAGTTGTTATAGGTGATGAAACTGTATTAGATATATCTAAAGTTGGAGATTATGTGAATACTTTAAGACCAAAAAGTTCTGAAAAAAACAAAAAGAAAGTAATCATACCTATTGAAAAGAAAAAAAATGATAAAAAATAAAGGCATATATTTGCCTTTATTTAGAATATCATAAATTTTGTAATTTTAGATTTCTTATAAAAGCATAAATATTAAAAATATTTATGCTTTTAATATCTTGTTGCATAATTAAGTATAATTTCACATCTATCATACTCAAGCGGTTTTTCTGATTCTTCATCAAAAATTTCAAACATTTTTATTTTATCAGTTTTATTACTTTTTAAATCAAAACAATTATACTCTGCTATATCTATAATTATATTTTTTTCATTATAATATAAAACTGTAAAATTTATATTATCTATAATGTTGCTTGAATTATTTTTTACCTCTATTTTTGATTCCCCATCTTCCTCAATTTGCTTATATTCTATAAAATCATTTAACAAGTTGTCATTAAATGGTAAAAAAATATCTTTATTTATAAAAATTTTATATGATTCAAAATTTTCTGGTGTTTTTTCAAATAAAATATAATACTTATTATTTGGAATTAAATATTCAATTCCATTTTTTTCTATTCCTACTATTTTTTCTTCTCCATCAAAAAAAACTACATATACTTCAACATCAGAGATAGTTTCTGTATTTTGACTTTGTACCCCTAAAATCAATTTTCTATTAATATTAAAAATTTCATCTGTAATATTAATATTTTTTCTATCATTCTCATTAAACTTTGTTACTTCACTTTCATAATCGTAATTTGAATTACTATATTTATCATAATATAAATCATCTATACTATTAATATAAATAATAAAAATAATTATCAATATACATATTATAATTATTATGCAAGGTATTATTTTTTGCATATTCTTTTTTTTATTTTCATCCATATCTTTATCCACTATACACCTTATTTAATTTAATATATTATATTAAATTTTCTTGTATTTTGCAATAACATAGTTATGTTTGATATAATAAAAAATGTATAAGAACTGGGTTAATAATCAACTGCATAAATGAAAAAGAGTACTTCATTATAAAATACTCTTTTCCTCCAAATTATTTTTTTCTATTTTTTAGTTTAAATTTTTTTCTCCTATTTTATTGTTTTATAAATGTATCATATGTATAAGGATTGTCATTTTTCACCCAATCTATTAGTTTTGATATTTTTGGTAAGTATGCTTCTTGATTTATTCTATTCATTAAAAATTGTTTCTTATCTTTATATTTATCTGCTAAGTATAAATATTCTAGTGTTTGAATTGTAAAATCTAATGCTTTTCTTACAGTATAATTATCTATTGTTGATGTATTTTTCTCTTTATAATATACATATAATATTTCATTAAAATATAATTGTGTTTTAGCTTTGCACATTAATTCCATAATAAATGAAATATCTTCATGGTAACTTTTGTTTTTATATCTTATGTCTTTTGATAATTCTTTTTTGAAACATTTTAGTGTACAGCAAAAATGCTGAGATTTATAAATTTGTTCTTCTAAAGTATTTAAATTATTTTCTTCTACAATTTTTTCTTCTTCACCTAAAATTTGTTTATATTTTACAAATACTATATCTTGATTATATAACTGCTTATCTAGTTTTTCTAAAATATCATTTTTGTATAAATAGTCGTCACCATCTAAAAGTATTATGTATTTTCCACTAGCCGTATCTAACCCTTTATTTCTAGCTCCTCCAGTACCAAGCCTATCTGAATTAAGCAATTTAACATTATATTGTTTTATTATTTCTATACTTCTATCAGTACTACTATCATCTATAACTATAACTTCATATTTTTCCTTACTTATTGTTTGATTAAATATACTTTCTAGACATCTCTTTATATACTTTTCTTCATTATAATTTGGAATTATTATTGAAAATTTATACATATACAATTCATCCCTTCTATTTTTGCTTACAATTCCAAGAAATTTTATAGCTAAATTATAACAATAATTTCTATACATTACAACAAAACGATAAAATCTCTTGATTTTTCAAACTATTTTTTCTTAAGAAAAATAAAACTATACTTTTTATGGCATTATGCTAATAAAAAAGGCTTAAAAGTCTTTTCTCAAACTTTATCAAAATTTATAGCAAAAAAAATCCCGAAAAATTCGGGATTTTTGGTAGCGACGGTGGGATTTGAACCTACGACCTGCCGGGTATGAACCGGATGCTCTAGCCAACTGAGCTACGTCGCCATTTGTTAACAGACATTATTATAATAGTATTATGTTCTTTTGTCAAGTATAAAATTCAAAATATTCTACTTAATTAAGTTATATCCTTTGATGATTATAAACTAATCATCAAAGGATATTTATTTCTAAAATTCACAGTTTTTTGGTGTTCTTGGAAATGGAATTACATCACGAATATTTTGCATACCTGTAATATACATCATTAATCTTTCAAAGCCAAGCCCAAATCCACTATGTTTTACACTTCCATATTTTCTTAAATCTAAATACCACCAATAATCTTTTTCATCCATTTTCAATTCTTTTATTTTATTTTGTAATACTTCTAAACTATCTTCTCTTTGACTTCCGCCTATTATTTCACCTATTCCAGGAGCTAATAAATCAGTAGCTGCAACTGTTTTGCCATCTGGATTTAATTTCATATAAAATGCTTTTATTTCTGCAGGATAGTCAGTAACAAATACAGGCTTTTTAAATATTTTTTCACTTAAATATCTTTCATGTTCTGTTTGTAAATCAACTCCCCATGAAACTTTATATTCAAATTCATCATTATGTTTTTCTAATTCTTTTATAGCGTCTGTATAAGTAATTCTACCAAAATCAGAATTAATAACATTATTTAATCTTTCTTTTAAACCTTTATCTATAAAATTATTAAAAAATTCAATTTCTTCTGGGCACTCTTTTATTACATAATTAATTACATATTTTAACATATTTTCAGCTAAATCCATATCAGCTTTTAAATCTGCAAAACACATTTCAGGTTCAATCATCCAAAATTCAGCTGCATGTTTTACTGTATTTGAATTTTCAGCTCTAAAAGTAGGTCCAAAAGTATAAACATTTCTAAAAGCAAATGCATATGTTTCAACATTAAGTTGTCCACTTACTGTAAGATGAGCAGGTTTTCCAAAAAAATCTTTTGAAAAATCAACACTTCCATCTTCAAGTTTTTCTACATTTTTTAAGTCAAATGAATTAACATTAAACATTTCACCAGCACCTTCTGCATCACTTCCTGTTATTAATGGTGTATGAACATATACAAAATTATTTTCTTGGAAAAATTTGTGTATTGCATAAGACAATACTGAACGCACTCTAAATACTGCATTAAATGTATTCGTTCTAGGACGTAAATGAGCTATAGTTCTTAAATATTCCATTGTATGTCTTTTCTTTTGTAATGGATATTCTATATCTGATAAAGAAATAATTTTAACTTCTTTTGCTTTTATTTCAAAAGGTTGTTTTGCATTTTCAGTTTTTACTAAATTACCTACAACCTCAATAGATGAGCTAATTGTTAATTTACAAATTTTATCAAAATTGTCTAATGAATTATCAAACACTACTTGTAAATTTTTAAAAAATGTACCATCATTAATTTCTAAAAAACCAAATGTTTTTGAATCTCTAACTGTTCTAACCCATCCTGAAACTTTTATTTCTTTCTCATAATATTTTTCAGCACTTTTGTATAAATTTTTAATAATAGTGTTATCCATAAAAATTCCTCCATTACTATTTTAATTTTAAAAATAAAAAGTAGTTCTTACAAGTTCTCCAGCTTTTTTAAAGCCAAATTTTTCATAAAGCATTTTTGCAACAAAATCATTTGTGTTTATCTCTAAAAATATGTATTTATTTCCTTCTAAAAGCAACTTTTCACATAAATTATATATGAATTTTTTTCCAAATCCCTTTCCTCTATGCTTATTAGGAGAAATAATTGCTCCAAGTGTACAACTATTTAGCTGTTTTCTTATTGTAACAGCATGACAATAAATTTCTTTTTCTTCATCATCTGTTAAAATATACACTCCTCTTTTTAAATAAACATTTGCAATTTGATTAGCAATTTCATCTGAACACTTTTGATTTTCATATACTTCTCTATATAAATTTTTAACTACTTTAGTAAATCTATTTATTTCTGCTGTTTCTTTATTTACTTTTATTATTTTTTGACCTACATTTAAAGTTTCATTATTTTTTATTTTTTTTATTTTTAGTATATCTATAATGTTATCTTGTAATATTATAGCTTTACTTTTTCTTGTATAAAAAACTAAAAACTTATCACTATGTCTAGGTGATACTACAATTTGTTTTATATCATCTTTGTATTTAAGTAAATTATCTACAAAAAATTCTAAAACAATATCAGGTACTTCTATGTATTTTGAAGTAAAATATACTACTAATCCGTCCCTATCATTAAGTACAAATATTGCTTGTACTTTTCCATTTTCTACCCTTCCTAGCAATTTTACATCTTCGAATTCATTAACATTTCCAATTAAAATCTCATTTTCTATTTCATCTTTCAGTAATATGTCTAAATTTTCTTTAAAAAAATCTTCTTTGTTATTATATGTTATAAACTTCAAATTATTTTTTAGCACATTCTTCTCCTTTCTACATAACAATACTATACTATATTACCAGTTTTTAGTACTATAAGTCAATATTTAATAAAGTTATTTATAGAAATTAAATAATAAAGTTGTAAAAAGATTTATCCTTTTACAACTTTAAATAACATTTTGTATTTTAATTATCTAATCCAAAACTAATTCCAATAGCATTATTAACAGCACTCATAACTTTAGTATCAGCTATATGTCCAATCTTTTCTTTTAAACGACTTTTGTCTATTGTTCTTATCTGTTCTGTTAATACTACAGAATCAGATTTTAATCCATTATTATCTGATCCTATTTCTATATGAGTTGGCAATTTATTTTTTCCTGTCTGAGAAGTAATTGCAGCTGCTATTACAGTTGGACTATATTTATTACCAGTATCGTTTTGAATTATTAAAACTGGTCTAATTCCTCCTTGTTCTGAACCTACTACTGGACTTAAATCTGCATAAAACATATCTCCTCTTTTTATTACCATAACTTTCTCTCCTATTAATTTACATATAGAATAGAATTGTTGAAATATTAAAATTATTTAATTTTTATATCATTATATATTATGCGAATTTTATCTTTTTTGGTAGTATCTTTTATTATTAATTCTTTTGGCATTTTTTTTGCTTTATCCAAATGTAATTCTTTAAAATTTGCATATGTATTTGAATTATTATTTGTGTTAATTTCTATAATTATTTCATTTTCCTTTTCATAAATTTTACTAGTATTATTTTTATAATCATTTACAAAACTATTTAAAAACAAAGAGTTATTTATAATCGCTTTATAATCATTATAAAATTTTTCCATATTTATTTTTGAATTTGTAACTCTCAATATTTCTCCATTAAGTTCAATAGTCATGTCTTTTATATTCTCTGGATAATTAACAATTGATTTACTATTTTCTCCTTCAACTACTTGTGTCATATTATATTTATTTTCTGTTTTATTACTTTTTATAACCACTTCAATATTTGCTTCATAATTATTTAATTTATTTAAAATATCTTCAACAACCTTATCTTGATTTCTATTTTTATTATTACCGAAAATATAAAAAATATAATAAAAAATTAAAAAAACTATAATACAAATTAAAACAAAAAGAAACATAAATTTTTTAAAATTCATTGTCCACCTCAAAATTCGATAAATATTTATATGATACAATTTATTATCAAATTTCATATATATGACAATAAAAAAGAAAACTCCGCTGAATCCTTACATATTCAGCGAAGTTTCTTCTTTGTATTAGCTACAAAACATCCAATAATTAATATGGCAAAAACACATGAATTTCTTCAAACTCAAGCCTATCCATAAAACTGCCTGTCTGATCTTCTTCATCTTTTATAATGAATATATCTCCAGGCTGTATGTTCGGCACATTCATCTCCTCTGTAATTATAATTACCTTTTTGGTTTCTTCTGGAGTAACATAGCCATAAATTTTTTCCTCGTTAGAACAATCAAAAATTGGCTGTAATTTCTCCAACTCTTTTGGGGTAAGGAATTTTTCCTTACTAACAGGACGAATAAGTCGCCTTCTTATATCACTTGCTGGTATTGCCTTTAATTCCCACTTCCCATTAGTAAAAACCTCAAGGATAACAACAAATCCCCTAGAATACTTTCTCTCCCAACCATTTGAATGGATAATTAAATATTCTCCATCTCTTTCAATTATACCCTCCAATGGTTTAATTTTTTCTACAGGACCAAGGATGAAGTTCATTTTTTCTAACCGTTTGGCATACAAAATTTCCCCCATATCAAAAATTGTTTTTGTCACATTTTTCACAATTGTTCCCCCTTTTTTAGATAAGTGACATTTTTAAGTTACATAAAACTATTATACTTTAATTTTACATAAAATGCAATATTTATAGTATTTAAACTATTTCAAAATATTGTTTTAAAATAGTGTGAAAAGCATCTGCAGTTTCCACAAAATTTATTTTATCTCTAATTACTGTTGCATTTTTCATACCTTTAACATACCAAGCAATATGTTTTCTTATTTCTCTAGTCGCTGTATATTCTCCCTTTTCTTCTAATAATAAATTAAAATGTTCTAATATAACATTATATTTTTCAATATTTGAAATGTCTTTTAAAATTTCACCAGTTTCTAAAAAATAAGCTATTTTTTTAAATATCCAAGGATTACCTAAAGCACCTCTTCCAATCATAATTCCATCACAACCTGTTTGTTCAAACATTCTTAAAGCATCTTCTTCATTTTTTATATCACCATTTCCTATTACAGGTATTTTAACTGAATTTTTTACTTTTTTTATAATATCCCAATCTGCATCACCTGAATAAAATTCATCTCTAGTTCTACCATGAACAATTATTGCATTAGCACCTGCTTTTTCTATAATTTTAGCTACTTCAATAGCAACAATATGATTATTGTCCCATCCTTTTCTTATTTTTACAGTAACAGGTTTACTAGATTTTTTTACTACCTCTTTTACAATTTCTTCCACTAAATCTAAATTAAGTAAAAGTTTGCTTCCATCTCCATTTTTTACGACTTTTGGTGCAGGACAACCCATATTTATATCTAATATATCTGTATAATCACACATAAATTTGGCCGCCTCACCCATAACATATGGTTCACTTCCAAAAATTTGCATTGATATAGGTCTTTTTTCTAAATCATCTTTTATCATTGAAAGAGTTTTTTCATCTTTATACATTATTGCTTTCGCACTTACCATTTCATTACAAACTAATCCTGGATTACCATATTTTTTACATATTTTTCTAAAAGGTAAATCAGTTACTCCAGCCATTGGTGCTAATATTATATTATTTTCTAATTCTACATTTCCAATTTTTAATTTTTTTAAAAACATAATTTTTCCTTTACTTAAAATAAAAGACCTATATGTAAATATAAGTCTTTTTAATTATTTATTCTACAAAAATTGCTTTTTGTCTTCTACTACTAATATTTAATAATAAACCTATACAAATAAAATTTGTTACCATAGAACTACCACCATAACTTACAAATGGTAATGGTACACCTGTTATTGGTAATAAACCTATTGTCATTCCTATATTTTCTACCATATGAAAAAAGAAAATACCTGCAATTCCTATTGCAATATATGAACCAATATTGTCTTTAGCTGTTTTTGCAATATATATAGATTTTGTAATTAAAATTATATACAATATTGTTATACTTACAGTGGCAATAAAACCTAATTCTTCTCCTATAACTGAAAAAATAAAATCTGTAGTTTTAGGATATAAGAAACCAAGCTGTGTTTGATTTCCTTTTAACAATCCCATACCAAAAATTTCACCTGCTCCTATTGCAAGTTCAGATTGAAGTATATTATATCCTGCTCCTCTAGCATCTATTTCAGGATTTAGAAAAACTTGAATTCTCTGTAAAGCATGTTCTGGTAAATTTGCATATATTATTGGTGCAGAAATTGCTAACAATAATAATGCTACAAATATATATTTTCTATCAATTCCAGAAGCAAATATTATAAATACTATTGATACTAAATAAGCTATTGCTGTTCCAAAATCTGGTTCTTTAATTATTAGTAATACAGGTAGCATAGCAAAAATCAAAAATATGATTAGTTTCCATATTTTATTAATTTGCTCTCTTCCTCTTAATTGTAATTTATTCATTATAAAAGCTAAAAATAATATTGTTATTACTTTTCCAAGTTCTGACGGTTGAAAAGAAATAGCCTCACCGATTTTATACCAACTTCTTGCACCATTTATAGGACTAGTAAATAGAACTCCTATTAATAATGCTATTAATATAATATAAGCCAAAGTAGAAAATCTAACAATTATATTATAATCAATTAAAAATATAATAATTAAAAAAGGCACACTTATTAAAATCCATTGAATTTGTTTTCTAAATTCATAAAGTTCTGAATTTTGAGTTGCAGAAAACAAAGCAAATAATCCAATAATTGTTAAAATTACACTTACAATAAGAACTAGCCATTCTGTATTTTTAAGTAATTTTTTTCCCATTCATACAACTCTCCTTAATTCTTTTTCTTTTGTTTATCTTTGGTTGTTTTTTCTTCTTTAGTTTTTAAGTTCTTTGTATCCTTTTTATTATTTTCTTCTTTTATACTATCTTCTGCTTCTGCTGCTTTTAATAAATCATCAAATGTAACATCATCATCGTCATCATCTACTTCTTCAAACATTTCTTTTACTTCTTCATCTTCATCACTATCTTCTTTATTCTTTTCTGGAAGTTCGATAACTTCAGGTGTTTCAATTTGCTTTTTTTCTTGTTTTACATTAGGAGTTATTCCTATTTCTTTATTAAAATCTACTCCTTCAAAATCTTTTATTTTCTCAGCCATCATATCATTTTTTATATGAATAATTGGTATATTAGCATATAATACTGGTGGTCCATTGGTTCCATCATTATTAGATTGATTTGTAAGTCTTACATCTATTAAATCATCATCAACTTCTATATATTTTTTTATAACATCAATAATTTCTTGTTTCATAAGTTCTAAAAAATCAGCTGATACATTAGCTCTATCTTGAACCAAAACTAAGTGTAATCTTTCTTTTGCTGCATCTTTAGATCCTAATTCTTTTTGTTGCTCTGTTTTTACCATTCTTTTGAAAAAATGACCTAAATTCTCAAACATTATTTTCTCTAACCTCCAACAATTTTATCTATGCTCTTCCAAATAATCTTTTTATTGTAGCCCAAAAACCTTTTTCTTTTCCAGGAACTGTAACTTCAATATTTTCTCCTAATAATCTTCTTGATATTTCTATATATGCCTTTCCTGATGGAGCCTTCTTATTAGAAATAACAGGTTCTCCTTTATTAGTTTGAGTTATAATATTTTCATCATCTGGTACAACACCAATTAAATCAATAGCTAATAAGTCTACAATATCGTTAACATCCATCATTTCCCCTCTTCTTACCATAGAAGGTTTTAATCTATTAACAATTAATTCTGGATTTCTAATTTCAGAAGCATCTAATAAACCAATAATTCTATCTGCATCTCTTATTGAAGAAATCTCGGCTGTTGTAACAACTAATGCTCTATCAGCACCTGCTATAGCATTTTTAAACCCTTGTTCTATACCTGCAGGGCAATCTATTAATATGTAATCAAAGTTTTCTTTTAATTTATTTACTAAATTTCTCATTTGTTCTTCATTAATAGCTGTTTTATCTTTTGTTTGTGCTGCTGGAAGTAAGAAAAGTTCTTTAAATCTTTTATCTGGTATTAAAGCTTGTCTTAATTTACATTTTTCTTCTATAACGTCAACCAAATCGTATACTATTCTATTTTCAAGTCCTAAAACAACATCTAAATTTCTAAGTCCTATATCTGTATCTACTAGGGCTACTTTTTTTCCAGCTAATGCTAATGCAGAACCTAAATTTGCAGTAGTAGTTGTTTTACCGACTCCTCCTTTTCCTGATGTAATAACGATAACCTCTCCCATTAAATTTCCTCCTTATTATCTTCTTACCATTTAATCATCATTTTAACATATATATATTATATGTTTTTTACGCAAAAGTCAATGAATTAAGAGATATTTTTGTAATATTTTTGTAATAAATTACATTTTACCTTGTGTATTGACTTTCCGCAAGAAAAAATATATACTATGGTTACAAAATAAATGTTTATTATAATAAATTTAAATAGGAGGTTATAATGGATAATTTAATTGAGATTAGATGGCATGGCAGAGGCGGTCAAGGTGCAAAAACAGCTTCACTACTTCTAGCGGATGCAGCTTTCAATACTGGAAAATATATTCAAGGCTTTCCTGAATATGGTCCAGAAAGAATGGGTGCTCCTATAACAGCATATAATAGAATTAGTGATACCCCTATAACAGTACATTCAAATATTTATGAACCTGATTTTGTTGTAGTCGTAGATGACACTCTTCTAGAAGCTGTTGATGTTACAGCTGGCTTAAAGCCAAATGGAGCAATAATTATCAATACAACAAAAGATGGAGATGAATTAAAGAAATTATTAAAAGGTTACACTGGAGATGTTTACAAAATTGATGCAAGAAAAGTTTCAATGGAAACTTTAGGCAAATATTTTCCTAATACTCCTATGCTTGCTGCTGTTGTAAAAGTTAGTGGAATTATGTCTGAAGAAGCATTCTTGGCAGATATGATTGGATCTTTTAAACACAAATTTGCAAAAAAACCAGAAGTAATTGATGGTAACATGAAAGCATTAGAAATGGCTTTAAAAGAAGTTACTAAAGTTTAAAATAAAATGTTTTCTAAAAAAAATGAGTGAAGTAAAAGAAAGGAGTAAATTATGACAGAAGATACTTTAAATCCAAAAACACCTTGGCAAGATCTTACTATAGGTGGAAATATCTATACAGCTGGTAATGCAAAAGAATTTAAAACTGGAGATTGGCGTTCTGTTAAACCTATTTTTAAATCAGAGCTTTGTAAACAATGTGGTTTATGCTTCCCTGTATGCCCTGATGATGCAATTCCAGTAAATAAAGATTTAAAAAGAGAAGATTTTGATTATGATGCTTGTAAAGGATGCGGAGTTTGTGCAAAAGTATGTCCTTTTAAAGCTATTGTAATGGAATAATCATTATAAAATAAAAATATTTTATTCTTTTATGAATAAAACAAGAAAGGAAGTAATTATGGGAATAAGAGAAAGATTAAGTGGTAATGAAGCAGCAGCTATTGCAATGAAACAAATTAATCCAGATGTTGT
>CANQEX010000052.1 GCA_947596225.1 uncultured Clostridia bacterium
TTACAGAAATGCTAAAACAACTATGTCTATATTAACTATAACATCAAATGTTGTTTATGGAAAAGCAACTGGAAATACTCCTGATGGAAGAAAAGATGGTGCTCCATTTGGGCCTGGTGCAAATCCTATTCATGGAAGAGACACTCATGGTGCTTTAGCTGTATTAAATACTATTGCAAAATTACCTTATAAACATGCTGAAGATGGTATTTCTTATACTTTCGCTATAGTTCCTAAAGCTTTAGGAAAAGATGAAAAAACTAGAATTTCAAATTTAACTGCACTTCTTGATGGATATTTTGCAAAATTTAGTCATCATATTAATGTAAATGTTTTTGATAGAAAATTATTAGAAGATGCTATGGAACATCCTGAAAAATATCCTCAGCTTACAATAAGAGTTTCTGGATATGCGGTTAATTTTACAAAACTAACTAGAGAACAACAATTAGATGTTATAAATAGAACAATACATGAAAGAATAAATTAATAATATTAGGAGATTTATTATGATAGGTAAAATTCATTCAGTAGAAACTTTTGGAACAGTTGATGGTCCTGGAATACGTTTTGTAGTATTTATGCAAGGTTGTACACTAAAATGTAAATATTGTCATAATAGAGATACTTGGAAATTAAATTCTGGAAATCAAATGTCTGTATCAGAAATTTTAAAAGAAATCCTAAAATATAAAACATATATGGATAATTCTGGTGGAGGTGTAACAGTTTCTGGTGGTGAACCTCTCGTTCAAGCAGAATTTGTTACAGAACTTTTTAAAGCTTTAAAAGAATTTAATATTCATACTGCTTTAGATACTTCTGGAAGTTTACCAATTTCAGATAAAATAAAAGAATTACTTAAATATACTGATTTAGTAATTTTAGATATAAAGCATATTGATGATAATAAATGTATTAATCTTACTGGTTTATCTAATAAAAATAATTTAGACTTTGCAAGATACTTAAGTAATTTAAAAATTCCAGTTTGGATAAGACAAGTATTAATACCAGGTTATACAGATGATAAATTTGATTTACAAAAATTAAAACAATTTATTGACTCTCTTCAAAATGTTGAAAAAGTTGAAATTTTACCTTATCATGATTTAGGAAAATTTAAATGGAAAGAGCTAGGAGATAATTATGAATTAGAAAATGTTAAACCTCCTTCAGATTTAGATATAGAAAAAGCAAAAAATATATTAGGAATTGAATAGCTAGAACTATTTTAAAGTTCTAGCTATTTTTTAAATTTTTAATTGTATACTCTATATCTTTATATGTTAAATACCCTACCCTATCTTTTTTTATACTTCTATGATTTATTTCATCATATATTACTCTATTTGAAATTTTATATCCTTCTACCATATATTTTCCAAAACCTAAAACTACAGCAGTTACATCTGTAAGACATTCGTTTTGTATTCTCTCTTTTAATTTTATATTATTAGACATTAATAAATAGTGTGTACATTCGTGTGCTAATATAGAAATAACAGTATCCATTGTCATATCATTTTGAATATTAATAGTAATTTCTCTTAGCTTTTTATTATTTGTATCTTCAATGTACCAACCCGCATATTTCATATAATATTTACTAGATATATAATTTATTTTTAAAGTTATATTTTCAGAATTTAAATTCATATATTTTAATATTTCATTAAATAACTCTAAAACATATTTTTCTGAAAATCTTGAATATCTTAAATGTCTTTCTAAATCTTGATTTAAAATGAATTTTCTATTTATATCTATATTTAACTTTTTAAGACATTTTTTTGATAAATTAATATATTTTTTTAAAACATCATCTTTTAAATTTCTTCTATCCATTCCTTCTTTTTGAATATCTTTTATTCCTTTTTGATTTTTTAAAGTTATTTTTAAACTATTAAAAAACCAAACAATATATTCTCTATATAAAAATATTATATATACAATTATTATTACAATTCCACAAATAATATAATTTTTCACAAAAAACTCCTTAAATATATTACTTTTTTATTATAATATATTTGAATAGTTTTTTCAATATTATGTTAATTAAAATCCTGTAACTGGTAATTTTTTGATAGGATTTACCTTTGTAGTTTCAAAAGATTTATTCACTTCATTAGTAGTTTTTAATGTATTAGTTACAATTAATTCAAAATTTTGATTTAATTCAAGATTAATTTCTAGTAAATCGGTATATAAATTATAATTTTCTAATGTTTCTGTTTCTTGAAGATAATATAAACCTGGAAGCATTTTTTCTAAAATAATTTCACCATTTTCATTTGTAACTAAATTTTCTTTAACTATTTTTTTATCTTTATCTAATAAATTAAATTTAACTCCAGCTAATCTTTTTTCTGTTCCATATTCTTTTTTTATAATAGTAATTTTACTAATATTTTCATAATATTGTTCTTCAAAAGAAGCATCTTTTTCTTCATATACCATTCCTGTTAAAGCATAATTTTGAGTGTTTGCAACAGTTGTTTTTCCATATATTACTGGTTTAGTTTCTAAATTTGATTTTGCTATAATTGTAAAATTATCATTTTTTAATAAATTCTCTATTGGAATTAAAATTTTAAATTCTTCACCTATTTTAAAACTATCAATTATATTATTATTTAAATCAGTAATAATAGTTCCATCTGGTATTGTACCTTGTAATTCAATTTTATAATTTCCTACATCAACATTTGAAGTTAAATTATAAATTTTACTAGCATATTTTTTATTTAAATTATCTAATTGCCATTTTTCACTGTTTGAAATAATATCAACTTGTATTTCGTTTATAATAGATTCTTTAGAATTTTTTGCTAATTCTACAATATTTAAAAATGCTTGATATGTTCTTGTTCCAGCATCAGTTTCTACTGCACTATAATCATCTACATTTCTTCCATATAACATAGTATAAATAGCTTCTTTTGTAGCAGTAAATGCTTCTATTTCATTTTCTACTCCTAACTCTTCTACAGATCTATATGGAAAACCATTTATAATAGTCTTCCATACATTTTCATCTTGTATTTTCTCTGTTCCGTTAACAGTATACCCATTTTTATCTGCACCTACTAAACCAACATTTAAACAGTAAGCTGGATATTCATTTTCTCCATTTTGATATATTCTGTATATTGTTGTTATAGGTGAATTTTTATATTTTAATAAACTTTCATAATCTTCTATTGTGTTTTTTATTTGTTTTTCTCCTATTTCAAAAGCAAAACAATAAGATATAGAATTAATAAGAATTAAAAATAATAATGTTGTTAATAAAATTTTTTTCATATATTTTTCTACTGATTATATTCAGTATTCCTCCTTTTTAATATTTTTTATGGATCAATAACCATAATTCCTTGAATACATCTTCTGTATTCAGGTTGATTTTCAACACAAGTTATAAGTGTTATTCTATTATCTGTTGTATTTTCTAATTTACTCCAATCTGTATCTTTTATTATAGAATTTGAATCAACTACATATTTTCTTTGAACTCCATTATATAAATATATAATTTCATCTCCTTTATTTAAATCTTTTAAATTCTCAAAATAATTTACTTTATATCCTCTATTATGACCTGCAAGTCCTATATTTCCATTATCTTTTGCGGTTTCTTCAAAATGTCCCACAAATTCATTTAAAATTTCATTTGTAGTTCCTTCTGATATATTTGCTATTAAATTAATTTTTGGTATTTGTATTTGCCAAATTGAAGTATTTATACTTTCGTCTGTATTTTTAATTTCATTTGTAGTTGCTAAATATCCTTCTACATTTTGATTTACATCTTTTTTACTTACAAAAAATATAATTATTAATAAGATTATAAATATAATTAGTATAAGTGATATTATTTTTTTCTTACTAAAACAAGTTATCACCTCTTTTCATATAAAATTTTAAAAAAATGATTTTTTTGGTCTGATTTGACCATGAAATAAAATTTATTGAATAAATTTTTATATATATTACTACGTTTTATTTATTTTGTAAATACTTTTTTGAAAAAAAGCACTATTTACATTGTAAATAGTGCTATATCGAAATAGAATTCTACTCCATTTTTCTTATTTTTTACTCCATAACTACTATTATATTTATTCATAATAGCTTTTACTAAAGCAAGTCCAATTCCAGTTCCGCCTTTTGAACGAGTTCTTGATTCATCTACTTTATAAAATCTTGTCCAAATTCTATTTAAATCTTCTTCATCAATATTATTTCCTGTATTAAATACTGTAATTCTTAGTTTTCCCTCTTCTTTTCCTTTTTTTATTGATATTTTAATTAATTTTTTATTATCTTTTTCTTCAATATTTTTTATTGCATTTGTGAAATAATTAGTTACTACCTGTTCTATATAAAAATCATCTGCATAAACATATATTGGTTCTTTTTCTTTAAATTCAACTTCTATTTTTTGCTCATCTAACACAACTTTTGAATTTTTAATAACCTCATTTATTAATTCTACAATATCAAATTTTTTATCATTAAATTTTCTATCTTCATATTCTAATTTCATTAGTTCTAACAATCTTTTTACAAGTTTATCCATCTTATCTGCTTCATCTAAAATTACTTCTGCATAAAATTTTCTATTTTCTTCATCTGAATTAACATTTTCTAACAATCCTTCTGAATATCCTTGTATTAAAGCTATTGGTGTTTTTAGTTCATGAGATACATCTGATATAAATTGTTTTCTCATATCATCTATTTTTGATTTTGCCTCTATATCTTTTTCAAGTTCTGAATTACTAATTTTTAATCTATTTATTGTTTCTTCTAATTTATCTGATAGTGAATTAATACTTTTTCCAAGCTCATCTATTTCATCACCTGTATCATTAATCCTATATTTTCTTTTAAAATTCAGATTACTCATTTCATTTGCAATATCATTCAATTCTTCTATTGGCTTTGTAAATCTTTGTGTAATAAATGTAATTGCAATTCCACCTAATATTATTGCTGCTACTCCCATAACATATATAAATTTATTAGATATATCAACACTATCCTCTATAGGTGTAATTGGTGTTCTAATAAATACTTGATTTCCATTTTCAAGGTTTGCTTTTAATAAAATATAATTTATATCATTTCTTTTATCAACAATTTTCCTAATACTAATATTTCCATCAGAATACATTATATCTGACTTATTAAAAATACTATATTTAACCTCATATGGTATTTCATTTATAGTATCAAATTCAGATACATAATTTTTATTTGTAGCATAAACTGTTTCTTCACCATTTAAAATTAATATTTCAAAACTATTATTAACTGCTGTTTTTTCTAATTCTAAATTGTATTTTTCTTCATCTTTTATTTGTTTTGGAATATTTTTATTTATGTAATTATATACATTTAGTGAACTTTCTTTTTTTGAATAATAATATAAAGTTTCTAAAACAGCATTATTAATTATTATAAAAAATGAAATTATCATTAAAATAACTACACATAGTGTAAGAAACAATTTTATACGAACTGATTTTAATAAGTTTTTTTTCATACTCTCTCCTTTATTTTATTTCAAACTTATAACCAATTCCTCTAATTGTTTGAATATGTTTTCCTTTTTTTCCTAATTTATGTCTAATTTTCTTTATATGACTATCAATAGTTCTAGAATCTCCATAATAATCATAATTCCATACTGTATTTAAAATCTTATCTCTTGATAATGCAATATTTTCATTATCTAATAAATATTTTAATAATTCATATTCTCTAAAACTAAGTTCAATTTGCTTACCATCAACAGTAACTGTTCTTCCTTCATTATCTATAACAATTCCATCATAGCTTTTTAATTCTTTTACATCAGGTTTTAATCTTTTAAGTATCGCTTCAACTCTAGCTACTAATATTTTAGGACTAAATGGTTTAGTTATATATTCATCAACTCCAAGTTCAAAACCAAACAATTCATCTTGTTCTTCAGCTCTTGCTGTAAGCATTACTATTGGTATTTTTTTATTTTCCTGCCTAATATTGCGAAGAACAGACCATCCATCAAGTTTTGGCATCATAACATCTAGTAAAATTAAGTCTATTTTTTCTTTATTTTCTTCATAAACTTTTAAAGCCTTTTCCCCATCTTCTGCTTCTAATATATTAAAATTCTTTTGAATCAAAAAATCTTTAATTAATTTTCTCATTCTAGATTCATCATCTGCTACTAATATTGTTGCATCTCCCATATAATACCTCCACTTTTTTTATTATTTTATATAATAAATATATGTTTTTTGTGTGAATTTTTATTGGTTAATTAGTTTATTTAATTCGTCTAATTTATTTTTTAAATATTTAAAAGCAATTTCGTAAGTTTCTTCTTTTTCTAAATCTACATCTACCATTTTAAGTAATGTAAGTGAATCTTTAGAACCACCTTGACTTAACATATTAATATATTTTTCAACATATCCTTTTTCACCTGATAATATTTTACTTGCTATAACAATAGCTGAAGTAATACCTGTAGCATATTTATATACATAAAAACAGCTATAGAAATGTGGTATTCTTGCCCACTCATATTTTATATCTTCATCTATTATTGCAAATTCTCCAAAATATTTTTTTACTAAATCATAATATACTTGATTTAAAATGTCTGCACTTAAACTCTCTCCTGCTTCTATTTTACTATGAATATCTTGTTCAAACTCAGCAAACATGCTCTGTCTAATTAAAGTTGCTCTAATCATATCTAATTGTTCATTTATTAATGCCATTTTCTTTTTTGCATCAGTTTCTTTATTAATTAAATAGTTACTAAGTAAAATTTCGTTTACAGTTGAAGCTACTTCTGCTACCATAATTGTATAATTTGCATTTATTATATTTTGATTTTTATTTGCATAATAACTATGCATTGCATGCCCAAGCTCATGTGCAATAGTAGAAACATCTCTTGATGAATTTATATAATTTAATAAAACAAATGGATGTACCCCATATACTCCCATACTATATGCACCACTTCTTTTATTTTCTTTTTCATAAACATCAAGCCAATTATTATCAAAAGCATATTTTAACATATTTACATATTCTTCACCCATAGGTGCTAATGCATCTAATACCATTTGTTTTGCTTTATCATATTCAATTTTTTTATCTTCTACATCTAATGTATTAACATATACATCATACATATGAACTTTTTCTTTTCCTAATAATTCTGCTTTTAATTTTATATATTCATGATTTAAATTTAAATTTTTGTTTATTTGTTTTATTAAAGTATTATATACATTTATATTTGAATCATCATTATGTGTAGCAGAATCTAAAGATGATTCAAAATTTCTCAATTTACTTGTAATAACTTTCTCTTTAACTCTTGATAAATATAACTCAGTTATTGTGTTTATATGTTTTTTATATAAGGAATACATTGATTCAAATGCTTGTTTTCTAATATTTTCATCTTTATTCATAAGATATTCAGAAAAAAGTGCTGTAGTCATTTTCAATTCTTTACCATCTTTATCTTTTATACTTGGATACTCAAATTCAGTATTTGTAAAAATTTCATAAGCACTCTCAGAATTTGAAAACACTTCTGAATATTTAGCTAGAATTGATTCTGCCTCTTCACTAAGAATATACTTTTTATCTTTCATTATATCTCTTATAACTTTTTCATATTCTTTCATTCTGTTGTCTTTTAAATATTCTTCTAGTTTACTGTTTTCTATTTTACTAACTTCTGGAGAAATAAAACTCTCTGCCTCAGCAAATTCAGTAGTTACCTTTTCTGCCATCTTATATAATTTTATACTATCTTGATTACTCATATCTTTGTGATATTTTAACATTGCATATCCATAAATTTTTTCATGTAATTCAAGCGCTTTTTCTAAATTCTTATAACATGAAAATATTTCATCAACATCATTTGCCAATTTTCCTTTATAAGATTTTATTTTTTCAATTAATTCATAAAGATTATTTATACCATTATTTAAATCCTCTTTACTTTTAAAAATTTCTTTTAAATTCCATTCTAATTCACTTTCCATTTTATCCATCCTTTCGTTTATATTCTATCACATGATTGATATATTCTCAATAATTATTTACGAGTTTGTATTTGTGTGATATAATAACATTATCCTATTAAAAGGAGGTTGTTAAATTGAAATTAAATTCAGATGAAGAGTCATTAGCTGAAAGTAAAATTCTACTTTTATATATATTAAATAAAGTTGGAAAACCTATATCTCACAATGAATTATTAGAACTTGTCTTATCTATTGTTGATATGAATTATTTCTATTTTCAACAATTTTTATTAGATTTATTAGAAGATAATTATATTGTAAAATATATACAAGAAGATACTGAAATATATGAAGTAACTGAAGAAGGAAAAACTGCTATTGACCTTACTATAGATATTATACCTGGTATATTAAAATTAGAAGTTGATAGTAAATTTAAAGAAAATTTAGATAATGTAACAGACAAATTTTCTATTTCTGCTGAATATTCACCAATATCTGAAAGAGAATATTCTGTAAGGTGTAAGATTATTGAAAATAATATAACTCTTTTTGATTTACAAGCTCATGCTGGTTCTAAAGAACAAGCAAAAAAAATAGTTGACAACTGGAATACTAATGCAAGTGAAATTTATCCTAAAATTTTAGAAATTTTAGTAGATTAAAAGAACGCTAAAAAATAGCGTTCTTTTACTTTAATTTTCCAATACTTCTATAAGCTTCATACAAAATTACACTAGTTGCAACAGCTGCATTTAAACTTTCTGTTTTTCCAATCATTGGAATTTTTATTCTTTCTGTAGCTTCTTTTAAAACTTCTTCTGATACTCCATTTGCTTCATTACCTATTATAATAGCAGATTTTGTATAATCAACATTATAAATACTTTTGTCTGTTTGTAGATCAGTTACATAAATTTTTATTTTATGCTTTTTTAATTCTTTAATAGTTTTAACTAAATTCTGACTCTCTATAACTTGCACTCTGAAAATTGCACCCATTGTAGATCTAACTACTTTAGGATTATATACATCACTAGATCCCTTTGAAACTATAATCTGCTTAAAATTCAAACTATCTACTGTTCTTAAGATAGTTCCCATATTTCCAGGATCTTGAATGTTATCTAATATTAAATAATTTGAAGCCTTATAATCTATTTCTTTTTCTTGTATTTCTGGTTTTTCTATAATAGCCATAATTCCTTGTGGATTAGTAACATCTGTTATAGTATTAAAGATTTTCTCAGAAACATATATACACTCATATTTTGCAATTTCATATAATAGTTCATTTGGTATCATTCCTGCTGATTTACAATCATCACAAATAATGATAGATTTTATTTTTGCATTTTCAAGCATAGCCTCTTCTATCATTTTTATACCTTCAATTATAAATTCATTATATTCTTCTCTATATTTTTTTTCTTTTAATTTTTTTATATGTTTAATTGTTTCATTATCTTTACTTGTTATAGTCATAATTTTACCTTTCTTATTTTTATTTTATTATAACCTATTTTTTTAAAATTTATAATTTAGATAAAAATTCTTTACATTCATCTAATATATTTTTTAAATTTAATATTTTAAAAGTAATATATGGTGCTTGTGATGGAGAAAATTTTATTCTATTTCTATATATTTTCATTAATTTATCAATAACCTCAAAATTAAATTTCGTATTATCAAAATAGAAAATTATATTTTCACGTTTTTGTTGAATTTTTAAAATAAATTTTTCTCTTGCTAAATTCTTTATTCTAGCTATATCTAATAGATTTTCCACTTCATAAGGCATACCACCATATCTATCTATTATTTCATCAGTTACATTTTGAATATCTTCTTCATTTTTACATAAAGCAATATTCTGATAAATCTCAATTTTCAAAGTAGAATTCTCCACATAATCATCTGGTATATAACTTGTAACATCTAATTCAATTTGAACATCAACTTCTTCTACTATTTCTTCTCCTCTAATTTCTTTAACAACTTGATTTAATAATTCACAATACATATCATAACCTATTTGTTCCATATGTCCATGTTGAATTTCTCCCATTAAACTTCCTGCACCACGAATTTCTAAATCTCTCATTGCAATTTTAAAACCAGAACCAAATTCTGTAAATTCTTTTAAGGCTTTTAATCTCTTGTCTGCAACTTCTGTTAATACTTTATCTCTTCTATAAGTAACATAAGCATATGCTTGTTTTTCTGAACGACCTACCCTACCTCTGATTTGATATAATTGTGCTAATCCTAGTCTATCTGCATTTTCAACAATAATAGTATTTGCATTTGGTATATCAATACCAGATTCAAGTATAGTTGTACAAACTAAAACATTAAATTTTCCATCAACAAAATCTTGCATAATGTTTTCAAGTTCTGTACCTGACATTTTTCCATGTGCATATCCTACTTTAGCTTCTTCAACTAATTCATTTATTTCTAATGCTTTCTTTTCAATTCCTTCAACATTATTAAATAAATAAAATACCTGTCCATCCCTTTCTATTTCTCTAGTAATAGCTTCTTTTATAACTTCTTTATCATATTCTAATACATATGTTTGAACAGGCTTTCTATTTTGTGGTGGTTCATATATTACTGACATATCTCTCATTCCAACTATAGACATGTGTAATGTTCTTGGAATTGGTGTTGCTGTCATAGTTAAAACATCTATACTATTTTTTAATTCTTTAATTTTTTCTTTAGCTTTTACTCCAAATCTATGTTCCTCATCTATTATAAGTAACCCTAAATTTTTATATTTAACATCTTTACTCAAAACTCTATGAGTTCCTATTAATATATCAGTTTCTCCTAATTCTAATCTTTTTATAATTTCTTGTTGCTCTTTTTTACTTCTAAATCTATTTAATAATTCAATTCTTATTGGATATTCTTTCATTCTGTTTTTGAATTCTTCATATTGTTGGTTTGCAAGTACAGTTGTAGGAACTAAATAAACAACTTGTTTTTGATCCATTACAGCTTTAAAGGCAGCACGAATAGCAACTTCTGTTTTTCCATAACCAACATCTCCACAAAGTAATCTATCCATAGGTTTTGATTTTTCCATGTCTTTTTTTACTTCTTCAATACATCTTAATTGATCTTCTGTTTCAACATATTTAAAACTATTTTCAAATTCTTGTTGCCATGGAGTATCTTTTGAAAATGCAAAACCTTCCATTTTTTGTCTTTTAGCATAAAGTTGTATTAATTCTTCTGCAACCTCTCTTAAATTATTTTTTACTTTTGCTTTTGTTTTATCCCAATCTTTAGAGCCTAATCTATTAAGTTTAGGTCCTACTTTTTCTGGACCTATATATTTTCTAATATTATCTAAAGAATTTGTTGGTATATATAATATATCATCATCTTTGTATTTTAATTTTATATAATCTTTTGTAACACCATCTGCTTTTATTGTATTAACTCCAACATATTGACCTATACCATGAGTTTTATGAACAACAAAATCACCTTCTTTTAAATCTGAAAATACAAAAATCTTTTCACTATCTTTAAATATAGAAGGTGTTTTTAATCTTTTTTGAGTTTTAGCTTCAAAAAGTTCTTCTGTTGAAATTACTAAAAGATCTGCATCAAAAAATTCAAATCCCGTAGAAAAAGCTCCTGGTGTAATGTTTACTACACCAAGAGTCAAGTCATCTTCTAAAAAGTCTGTATAATTATTTGGAATTTCTTTTTCTAATAATATATTTGATAATTTTCTACAATTTTCCGTGCTTCCGCCTAGAATTACTGTTTGTTTTCCGTGTTTAATTGCTTCTTGTAATTCCTGAAACAGTAAATCCATTGAACTACGAAAAAAGTTGACCTCCCTATAGCTAAAGCTATATCCGTTTCTTTTTG
>CANQEX010000053.1 GCA_947596225.1 uncultured Clostridia bacterium
GGGCTCAAACCCGCGACCTTCGCCTTGGCAAGGCGACGCTCTATCAACTGAGCTATTCCCGCATAAATTAAAGCATAACTATAATAACAGAATTTTAAATAAAAGTCAATACTAAATTTATGGTATAAAATTTAATTGATGTATTATTATAATATTCATAAATAAACAAAAAAATTCCAATTTTCTAAATATAATATTGATAAAAAAAAATAATCAATATATAATTTAAAAAATAGAATAAATCAAAAATAAATTAGAAATACTATAATAAAGGAGAATTTAATGAGTAAAGTTAGTTTAGAATTAAAGCAGGGAATAAAAGCCCATTGCATAAAAACAGATTTATATAAAACAGATATATCATGTGTAATTATAACAACACCACTAAAAAGAGATATGGTAACCAAGAATGCTTTAATACCATTTATGCTTAGAAGAGGTACAGAAAAACATCCAACATTATATGAAATAAGTAAAGAAATGGAAAATATGTATGGTGCATCTTTTAATTGTGGTATTGACAAAATGGGAGATAATGTTATTTTAAAATTCTATATAGAATCAATAAGCAATGAGTATGCTCTAAATAATGAAAATATTTTAAAAATGAATATAGAAAATCTTCTTGATATTGTATTCAATCCGATACAAAAAAATGGATTATTGAATGATGAATTTTTTAAAATTGAAAAAGAAAATTTAAAAAAAGTAATTGAAAGTAAAATTGATAATAAAGATTCTTACAGTTTAGATGCTTGTATTAAAGCTATGTATGGTGAAGATAAATTTGGATTATATAAATATGGTTATATTGAAGATATTGACAAAATAACTATTGAAGAAATATCTAAATATTACAATGAATTAATTCAAAATTCTAAAATAGATATTTTTATTTCAGGAAATATTGATGAAAATTATATAAAAGAATTATTATTAGATAATGAAAATATAAAAAAATTAAAACCTAGAACAGAAAATTATATATTGAACAATGAATTCACAGAAAGTAAACAAATTGTGGATAAAGTTAATGAAGTTACAGAAAAAATGGAAGTTAGTCAAGGAAAATTAGTTTTAGGACTTGACATTTTATCAAATGTAGAAAATTTACAAGCAATAGCTTTAGTGTATAATGCAATTTTAGGTGATGGTGCAAATTCAATGTTGTTCCAAAATGTGAGAGAAAAAGCAAGCTTAGCCTATTCTGCAAAAAGTATTTTTGTAAAACAAAAATTAAATATTTTTATCAGATGTGGTATACAAATAGAGAATTATCAAAAAGCTATTGATATTATAAAAGTACAGCTAGATAATATAAAAAATGGAGAGTTTTCAGAAGATGATATAAAAAATGCTAAAATATATTTAATTTCTGGTATAAGAAATATTGAAGAGGAGCAAGATACAGAAGTTGTATATTATATAGGACAAGAAATTTCTAAAACAAATCTAACAGTAGAAGAATATATTTCAAATATTGAGAAAGTTTCAAAAAACGATATATTAGAAGTAGCTAAGAATGTAAATTTAAATACAATTTATTTTTTAAAAAATTAATTTGAAAAGGAGAAAAAAGTGCAAATAATTGAAAATAGTAAAATCAAAGAAAAATTATATATAGAAAAATTATCTAATGGTTTAACAATAATTGTTTTTCCTAAAAAAACAAGAAAAAAATATATTGAATGGAGTGTAAAATTTGGTTCAATAGATAATAAATTTTATGCACCAGGAGAAGAAACTTTAACTACTGTTCCTGATGGTATTGCACATTATTTAGAACATAAAATGTTTGAACAGGAAAATGGAAAAAATAGCTTAGATGTGCTTACTTCAATGGGAGTTGAAGCAAATGCTTATACTACAAATGATCATACTTCTTATTTATATGAATGTACAGAAAATTTTGATGAAGCATTAGATGAATTTATGAATTATGTTCAAAATCCATATTTTACAGATGAAAATGTGGAAAAGGAGCGTGGAATAATTGAGCAAGAAATAATGATGTATGATGATTATCCAGAATGGTCTATATATATGAATGCTATGAAATGTTTATATAAAGATAATGAAATAAATATAGATGTTGCTGGCACAAAAGAAACAATTTCTGAAATTGATAAAGAAAAATTATATAAAATATATAATTCATTTTATAGACCTGATAATATGGTTATTGTTGTTTCAGGAGATTTTGATCCAAATGAAATAATAAATAAAATAAAATCTAAAATAATTAAAAAAGACTATAGTGGTGAAATAAGAAGAAAATATAATAAAGAACAAGAAAAAATTAATCAAAAATATATAGAAAAAGAAATGAATATAAGTATGCCAACAGTTCTTATTGCTTATAAAGATAATGATTTAGAATCTAACAAAGCAAAGAAATATATAGCAATAGAAATATTAGAAATATTACTTTTTGGTGGAAGTACAGATTTCTTTAAAAATTTATATGAATCAATAAAAATATTTTCACCACCTACTATAAATTATGAATTTTCAAAAACATATGCTCATGCTTTAATAGAAGTACAAACAGATTTTGTTGATGAACTTATTAATGAAATAAATAATAGAATAGAATTTTTTAAACAAAATGGTATAAATAAGGATGATTTTGAAAGAGCAAAGAAAAAAGTATATGGAAGTTTTGTAAAAGATTATAATGATGTTTCAACTATTGCAACAGGAATTGTATCAGATTATTTTAGAGGAATTAATTCTTTTGATTATTTTGAAGAATTTAATACTTTAAACAAAGAATATGTAGAAAAAGTTTTAAATGAACTTTTTGTAGAAGATAAAAAAATTGTGTCAATAATAAAACCAATAAGTAATAAAAAGGAATAATATATGAATATTGTGAAATTTCCAGGTCTTAATTTAGAATTTAAATTTTCTAAAATAGCATTTTCTGTTTTTGGAATAAATATATATAAATATGCAATTTGTATAGTTTTAGGAATTATTATAGGATTGTTTTTTTGTAAAATTAGTAAAGAAAAATATGAAAATGATTATAATTTTGTACTAGAAACATTAATAACTTCATTAATTCCAGCAATTATAGGTGCTAGATTATATTTTGTGTTATTTAATTATAATTATTATTCTAAAAATATTTTAGAAATATTTGATTTAAGAAAGGGCGGACTTGCTATTTATGGTGGAATTATTTTTGGACTTATTACTGCTATAATAAAATGTAAAAAATCGAAAAAAGATATATTAAATTTTTTCGATTACATAGTTCCATTTGTTGCAATAGCTCAATCTATAGGGAGATTTGGAAATTTTTTTAATATAGAAGCTTATGGTTGTCAAACTAATTTTATATTAAGAATGGGAATATATATTGAAAATCAATATATTGAGGTACATCCAACTTTTTTATATGAGTCATTTTGTACATTAATTATTTTCTTTATATTGAGAATAATACAAAAAAATAGAAAATTTAAAGGACAGATAACTTTATTATATTTTATGTTATATTCTTTTATAAGAATTTTTATAGAGGGGATTAGAACAGATAGTTTAATGTTTTTTAATTGTAGAATATCACAAATATTATCAATAATAATATTTTTTGTTTCTTTTTTTGTTTTATTATCAAAAGAAGTAAAATGTCGAAAAATGTCTACCGAAAATTAAAGCAAATACTGATATTTTATTGACTTTTGTGTAATAAAATGTTATTTTAAAAATATACAAAAGAAAAATATTTGAAAAAAAAGGAGAGTGATATTATGTTAGATGAAAAAATTTGTAAACTAAGAGATAAACTAAATAAATGTATTTCTAATGGAGAAGATTACTCTGTAATATATAAAGTAAGTGTTGAACTAGATGAACTTATAGCTAAATATTATGCTAGTATGGTGGAAAGTACTCAATAAATAAATATAAAATTTTAAATAAAATGAAAGTAGACTTTTGTCTACTTTCATTTTGTTATATAATAATAAAAAAATAGGAGGGAAAATGAAAAATTTAGATATAAAAACTGTGTCTGAAGAAATATTTAATTTAAGTGAAGATAGTATTTATGATATTATTGATAAATTGCAAGATATAGATAAATCACTAACATATATTTATATAAAAGCATTTTACATTCATAGTGTGAAACTATATTTAGAATATTGTAAAAAGTTAGAATATTTTGAAGGATTATATGATGAATATAAAAATAATTTAATTATATATTATAAAAATAATAATAGCCAAATTTCAAATGATTTGTTGAAAGATATAATAGAAGCTTTTGATAAATCTTTTGAAATTAATGAATCTTTAAATTTTTCAGATTTTGAAGATGGGTATGAATATAGACATCATATAATAGAAACTTTTAAATTATTAAGGAATATTTTAGAAAAAAAATCTAAAAATAAAATTAGAGAAGATATTTTTGATAATTATATTTCAACTTTTAGAAATAAATCAGAGGAGATAATGGATTATATTAGTAAATTTATATAAAATTAGTTATATATAAATTTCAAATATACATCTTGTTACTTTTATAGTTTTAATATATAATAATTTTATATATTAAGGATTAATAATTTTATAATTACTTGTAATAAAATTGTGGAGGAAAAATGAAAAATTTGCAACAAATGATAAGTTCAATAGACTTAGATAATTTACTTAAAATTTTTGATATGCAAATTGCTTTAGGAATACTAATATTTTTTATAGTATTTAGATCTATCTTTTCAAGAATTTTAATAAAAATCTGTTATAAAATAACTAAAAATAATAATAACCCTAAAGATAGTTCTATGTATAAACCCCTAAATATATTTTTTATATTATTAGGCATTTTTTGTATGATTAATATTTTGTCTACAAGTAAAAAATTATTATCTGTAGTGAATGACATATTTAAAATAATTGTTATATATTACATAACAAAAGCAATATCAACTTTAATAACAGAGGATTCAATTTTAGGAAAAAAATTATTTAAAAATTCAGATAATAAAGCTGTAAATAAAGTCATATGTTCAATAATAAAATTTTGTATATGGTTAATAGCTGTTATTGTGTCATTAAATGTAATGGGATATACTGATAGTTTAAGAGGCTTAGGAGGTCTTGCTACAGGACTAGGAATTGGATCTGCAGCTTTAGCTTTAGCAGCTCAAGATTTAGTCAAAAGTATGTTGAGTGGTTTTACAATTTTAACTGATAAACCATTTGTTATAGGAGATTGGATAGAAGTTGGAGAGTTTCAAGGCACTGTAATTGATATTACTTTTAGGAGTACTCGTATAAAATCTTATAATAATGCTGTAATTACAATACCAAATTCGACAGTAACTTCTACATATGTTGTAAATTGGAATAGGTTAACTAGTAGAAGATTTGATTGTGTTTTAAATTTAAGTTTAGAAACTACTTCAGAAAAAATAAAGAAAATAGTAAATGAAATAAAAATTACTTTACAAAATGATCCAAAAGTAATAAAAGAAACTGTGCAAGTTTCATTAGATCAAATATCATCTTGTAGTAGTGATATAAAAATATTTTTATATGTTAGAGAAGCAGAATACAATAAATTTTTAAAAGCAAAACAAGATATATTATGTAGTTTACTATATCTAGTAGAAAAAGAAAATATTGATTTAGCTTATCCTACACAAACATTATATGTTAAGGATAAAGAAAGTTTAAAGAAAGGATAATAATATATGACTTTAGGAATTGCATTAGCAGGTGGGGGATTAAAAGGATTAGCTCATATAGGAGCTTTAAAGGCTTTAGAGGAATTAGGCATAAAACCAGATTTTTTATCAGGAACAAGTTCAGGAAGTATATTTGCAACATTTTATGCTTTAGGTTTTGAAGTAGATGAAATAAAAGAAAAAACAATGGAATATTATAAAATGCTTACTAAAATAGAAAAAAAACCTTTATTTAAAGCTGGTTTTACGTATCTAACAACTAAAACTGCTAAGATAGAAGGAATAATTCCTGGTGAAAATATTGAAAAATTAGTAAAAAATGTATCAAAAGAAAAAAATATAACTAATATGAATCAAATAAAAATACCATATGCAATAGCTAGTGTAGATACAATTTCTACAAAGGAATGTATTTTTTTATCTAAAAAATTTAATTTAAAAAATGATGATATAGATTATATTTACGATGCACCTATTGCTACTGCTACGAGAGCTAGTATGTCATTTCCAGGAATATATACACCTTGTCAATATGGAAAATATAATTTTATAGATGGGGGAACAAAAGATAATTTACCAATAAAAATATTAAAAGATATGGGAGCTGACAAAACATTAGCTTTAAGTTTTAGAATTGATGATTATGAGCCAAAAGAAGATATTTTAGCAATTTTATTAAGAACAGTAGATATATTTTCATTAAAAGATGTTAGAAAAGCACAAAAAGAATCTGATTTAGCAATAGAAATTGATGCTAGAGGTGCTAGCCTTTTAGAAATAGATAATGCTGAGAAACTTATTCAAACAGGTTATGATACAATAATGAATAATAAAGAAAAAATATTAAGAATATTAAAATAGAAAAGATTAGGAGTGATAGATTTGCCTAGTAATAATATTACTATGATGCAATATTTTGAATGGTACTTACCTAGTGATTCTACACTTTGGAATAAAATTACTAATGATGCTAAACATTTAGAAAACATAGGTATAACTCATTTATGGTTACCACCAGCATATAAAGGTGCAGGTGGTGTAAATGATACGGGTTATGGAGTATATGATTTATATGATTTAGGTGAGTTTGATCAAAAGGGAACAATTCCCACAAAATATGGTACCAAAGATGAGTATATAAATTCTATAAAAGTATTGCATGATAATAATTTAAAAGTTTTAGTAGATATTGTTTTAAATCATAAAATGGGAGCAGATGAAACTGAAGATGTATTAGCAATTCAAGACGATTCTGGTAATAGAAATATTAGTTTAACAGATGCAAAACCAATTAAAGTATGGACAAAGTATACATTTCCAGGAAGAGGAGATAATTATTCGAATTTTAAATGGAATTGGACACATTTTCATGGTGTCGATTGGGATGAAAATACAGGAACTGCTGCTATATATAAATTTTATGGTAAGCATTGGGATGAAAATGTAGATAAAGAAAATGGTAATTTTGACTATTTAATGGGAGCAGATATAGACTTAAATAATTTTGATGTAGTAAAAGAACTTAAAGAATGGGGAAAATGGTATCTAAATATAACAAATGCAGATGGTTTTAGATTAGATGCAGTAAAACACATAAGAAGTGAATTTTTTCCAGAATGGCTTGAAAATTTAACAGAAAATTCAGATAAAAAACTTTTTACTGTTGGAGAATATTGGAGTGCAAATATTGATGTGTTAAATTCGTATATTGAAAAAACAAATGGTTGTATGTCATTATTTGATGTTCCATTACATTATAATTTTTATAGAGCTTCAACTAGTAATGGAGAGTTTAATATGAGTCAAATTTTTGATGGAACTCTTGTAAAAACAAATCCTGAAAAAGCTGTTACTTTTGTAGACAATCATGATACAGAGTTAGGACAAGCTTTAGAATCATGGATTTTAGATTGGTTTAAACCATTAGCTTATTCACTTATACTACTAAGAAAAGATGGTTTTCCATGTGTTTTTTATGGAGATTATTATGGTGTTCCTGAAAAAGAGATTCCTTCAAAACAAAATATTTTAGATATTTTATTAAGAGTTAGAAAATATTTTGCTTATGGTGAACAATATGATTATTTTAATGACAATAATATTATTGGTTTTACAAGATTAGGAGATTATGATCATCCAAATTCTGGTTTAGCAGTTGTAATGTCTGATAAAAATGGTGGTTCTATACATATGAATGTTGGTAAGAATTTAGCCAATACAGTGTTTTATGATTGTACAGGAAACTTATCTGAAACAGTATATGTTGATAATGATGGAAATGGTATATTTTATTGTAAAGATGGTAGTGTATCTGTATGGATAAAACAAGGACAAAATGTGAATTAAATTATAATATAATTAATTAAAGGAGGCATCATGAAGGTTTTAATTACAGGAGCATCTTCTGGTATAGGCAGGGATTTAGCAAGAGAATTTGCTAAGAAAAGTTATGATTTAATTTTAGTTGCAAGAAATATACAAAAACTCGAAGAATTAAAAAAAGAACTAATAGAAAAATATAATGTAGAAGTTGATTATATGAGTGTAGATTTATCAAATAAAGAAAATTGTATAGATTTACATGATAAAGTAAAAGATATAGATATTTTAGTTAATAATGCTGGACTAGGTGATTTTGGGATATTTTCAGACACAAATTTAGAAAAAGATTTAAATATTATTAATACTAATATTATTGGAATGCATATTCTTACAAAATTATATTTAAAGGATATGAAAGAAAAAAATCAAGGAAAAATATTAAATGTTGCTTCAATAGCAGGATTTCTACCAGGACCATTGATGGCAACTTATTATGCTTCAAAAAATTATGTAGTTAGACTTTCAGAAGCAATAAGAGAAGAATTAATAAAAGAAAAATCTAAAGTAAAAATAAGTATTTTATGTCCTGGACCAGTAAG
Organism: uncultured Clostridia bacterium; assembly: GCA_947596225.1. Classification (GTDB taxonomy): domain Bacteria; phylum Bacillota; class Clostridia; order TANB77; family CAG-508; genus Scatovivens. The sequence goes on from CANQEX010000053.1 coordinate 8,630, forward strand.
AACAAACTTTAATAATGTTGCAAATGTTAAATTTGAAATAAAATCATTGTCAAGTGAATATGTAGCAAGATTTACTGTTAATAAATTTTTGAAAGATAAATTTTATATAGTACCAGGATTTCAAATTAAATGTGCTAAAATTTTATCAAAAATTGTACCAACTCAGATACTAGCTAAATGTGCTTATTATATGCAAAAAAGAAAAGATAAGAAAAAATAAGGGAGTAAAAAATGGGATGGATTAGAAATTTGATGAATAGATTATTTACAAAAAAATTAGAAGTAGGAAAAGAAATTGAAAATGGAGTTATAAATGGAAATAATAAATTAGAAAGTACTTTAGAAAAATATGAAGTTCCAGAAACTCCTATGTACCTTCCTAAATTGGAAACACTAGAGTATGCAGTAGAACAGTGGTTATATAAATTGATAGATATTAAAAATAAAAACCAATCAATAACAGCTTATAATGCTTTGACCTCATTAGGTACATTTGATGATATTGAGATTTCTGGTAATAATCCTCAAAATGAGATGAGGTTATTAGATGAAATTGAATATAATCCAAATTTATTGCTACATACCCAAAGATCTAAAAATATATATGATGAAAATGGTGATAAGTTGCCAATGTATTATCATGTAAAAAAAGGAAATCCTTATGGTTGTATGTGGAGAATATATTTAAATTGTAAAAGAGAAAATGTAGCTGTTTTAGCAGATGAGTTAATGAAAGAATTAGATAAAGATGAAGAATATTACATTAAATTTGATTCAGATGTTGCAATGAGTAAAAAATCAAGAATGGAAAAAATTGTTATATATATTCCAAATGATGATGATCAATTAAATAGTAAAATAAATGCTGTACAAAGAGTAGAACAAAAATATCCACAATTATTTGAAGGTAAAAAAGCAACAAATCCATTTTTACAATTAATAGGAGAAAATATTATGTATGCGTATGAGCCTACAAGTAGTTATTATAAGGATTTAGAAGGAGAAAATTTAGATGTTGGAGTAAGTAGTTATAATGACTTGCTTTCATATGCACTTGAAGATTCATATGTTAATGCAATAAGAAATGTGGTTTCAAAGGATCAAAATCTTTTGCAAAAAATTGGATATGCAAATAATATGGATTTTTTAGCATACACAAATTTAGTTCTTGAAGATATAATTGATAATTCTGAAAAAAAACAAGATCTTATTATAGGAATATCTAATAATTTAGAAAAATGTCAAGAAAATAATCCTGTGTTAGGAATTAGAGGAATTACAGAAGAAGAGCGTACAGAAAGAGATATTTAAAATTTAAAAAAATAAATTATAGATAATAAATAATAAGAAGTAAGATTGAATAAATAAATACACTATAAACTTAGAATCCGTAAAGTTTTATAACGATATATTGATTGACTTTTTAGTTTTTATATGTTACTATAATAATATTAATTAATTAAATTAAAGGAGAAGTAATGAAGAGAATAGTTAAATTAAATTTTGTATTATTTATATTAGTTTTTATTTTATCTTTTGCAACAAAATCATATGCTGTTGCTAGTGGAACTTTGGTATTGGAACCAAATAAAGATAATTATAAAAAAGGTGAAGAAATAGTAGTAGATGTTAAAATATCAAATTTTGAGTCTACAAGAGGAATAAATGTAATAGCTGCATATTTAAAATATGATGATGATAATTTAACATATAAAGAAATGATAGGAAAAAATGGATGGAGTAATCCTACTGTAAATACTGAAAATGGTAAATTTGTAACAACTCATAGTTCATTTGATACTTCATGTGATTTACTTTTTCAAATAATATTTGAAGCTAAAACAGATAAAGCAAGTGATGTAGATATTATGTTAAATAATATTCAAGTATCAGATGGAAATGGTGAATATGATTTAGATAATGCTAGTATTGTAGTTAAAATAGCAGATTCATCAACTCCTCAAAACCCTACTGACCCAGATCCAGATAATCCAGATCCAGATGACCCAGACCCAGATAATCCAGACTCAGACAATCCAAATCCAAATAATCCAGATAATCCAAATAATCCAGATGATAATAAAGGTGATGACAATAGTGGTAGTGGTAATAATGGCAGTGGAAATAATGCAGGAAGTAATAACAATAATCAAAATCAAAGTCCAAATGTTGACACAAACAAACAAAATCAAGAAAATGATAATTTAGCTAATAAAATATTACCTCATACTGGAACTGGTAAAAGTATTTTACTAGGAGTTATAGTAGCTCTTATTATTTCTATTATTATATTTTTTAGAAGATTTCAAATTTTAGATAAAATAACAAAAAAATAATGAAAATTTAATTACTAATATTTTATATAAGGTTAAAAGAACTATACTTCACGTATAGTTCTTTTTTTGGAAAAATAATATTATTATTGAATCATTCCTGTAACTAGAATTCCTAAATTTTCTCTATAGATTCCAGCAAATTGAGATACTGGAATTGGATTTTCTCCGAGACCAACTTCTATTGTGAAACCAGGTCTGTTATAGTAAAGAATAAACCAATCTTTAAATCCTGCAAAACTAGAATTATAAGGAACTTCTTCAGCAGTATAACCAGAAATGTTAGCAAATTTTTCTGCAAGTTCTTTGCTTCCTGGTGGTGTTTGATCTTGATATTGGTAAAAAATTACTCTACCTTGTGTATGATATGTTATCATTAAACTAAAATTATGTCTTAATGTAAAATTATAAAGTGCTACAGCTTCAGGAGCTGTTAATGGACCATATCCAACAAAATCTCTAGGTGCTGGTTTGTTAAAACCTTCATTATATTTTATTTCTTTTGCTTGAGTCCAACCAGCAGGAAATTGGAGATTTAAATCCACACCTGTGGATTTTATTAACTTCCATATAGAAAAAATTTATATATTAAAATAAAAATATTTACAGGAACAAGGTGTTTGATAACATCTTGTTTTTTTATTTTATTTGCCTATTCGATATTCAGGACAGAGCTTATGTCCTAAATGGGACAATATAATATTATAAATATAACAAGATAGACTGATTATTTAATATTTTTTATAAAAAATTTAAATTAGTATTGACATATAAACAAATGTTTGATATAAATAAAATAATAGTTTTAATAAAATTTGTCAATTTATAGAAAAAAATTTTAAATTATGATATTATGTAAGTACAATTTATGAGGAGTATAATAGATGAAAAGAAAGTGTATAGAATTATTTGCAGGTGCTGGAGGTCTAGCTTTAGGATTAGAAAAAGCAGGATTTG
>CANQEX010000054.1 GCA_947596225.1 uncultured Clostridia bacterium
TATATCTGTTCCAACTAAACTTATTGTTGCACCTTCTGGAGTTTTTGCTTCTGCTACTAATCTAGCTTGTTTATAATTTCTTCCCATTTCTGTTGTAAATGATATAAGCATATCTTTTGCAACTCCTGCTGTAATTGTTCCATCATATTGTAAATTTAATACATAATCTTTATAATCAGGTTCTACAATAACTTGTTTTACATGTCCTGAAGTAATATTGTCATAAGTTGTTCTAGTATCACCACTTGACATTCCATTTGCTGTAACTGCAAATTCTGTTGGGTTTGAAGCTACAATATTTGCCTTTGCTTTAAATTTTACACTCATACTATTTCTTGTATTTGCTCCTCCATGTGAATCTGCATAAACAACTTTAACCTTTCCATCTATATTACTTTCATTTCCTCCATCAACTGATACAAGATCAAAAACGTCATCATCATAATCTATTGTAACAGTATAAGCTCCTAGTTCTGCACCAAAATTAACTTTAACAGTTACTTCTTCATTTGGTTTTACATTTGTTTTATCTACTTCAACATTAAATGAAGATAATGTATCTGCAAAAACAGTACCTGAAAAAGCTAATGATAAAAGTATAAACATAACTAGTAATATATTTATAAATTTTTTCATTTCTAAAATTTCCTCCTTTTTGTTTTATATTTATATAATGTGAAAATTTCCTAGAATTATTTTGGTAATTATTACAAAAGCAGACAAAACTTTCTTTGTCTGCTTCTTAAACTATATAAATTATTTTGTTTTCTGGAAAATATTTTTTTAATTTTTCACGGAAAAATTCTTCTCCTTCTTTTTTTATATTTGCTTTATACATATATTTTCCTCTACCTCTTCCTGTCATCAATTCTTGATTAAAAAGATTTATTGCATTTGGAAAAGCATCTTGATTAATCATTCGGTGTACATAACTATATGTCATAAATATTATTTCAAAAAAGACTTCTTTTTTTACTTCATCTGATAATGAATCTGATAAAATTTTTATTAAATTTTCATATTCCTCTTTCCAATTTTCTATAAAAACAACTGGTGCAATCAAAATTCCAATTTTATATCCTGCTTTTTTCAATTTATTTATTGCTTCTATTCTATTTTTTAACCTTGAAGTTCCTAACTCAATTTTATTTATTACAATTTCTGGATTTACACTCATTCTAACAATGATTTTTCCTTTATGGTCTATATTACATATAGAATCCACCATATCAAATTTAGTTGGAAAAGTAAGATATCCTCTATTAGTTTTACTAAATTCTTCAATAGTCCAATCTAAATTTCCAGTTATTGTATTTTCTAAAATTAAATCACTATTACTTCCAATTTCAAATGTTAGTTCTTTTTCTTCTTTATTTGCCACCTTCTCAATTTTTTCTAGCATTTGTTCTCTATTAACAAAAAGCCTTAAATATGAACATTTATTATAATTACATACTAAATAACAATATAAACACATTGCTGTACAACCTGATGAAGTATATGGTACAAGATAATCAGAAACCTTATGATTTTCAACAAATTTATGTGTTTTTCTTACTCCAATAATTAAGTTTCTTTTTAAATTTATAAACTCACTATTTGATTTTGTTCTAAGTTCTTCAATATTATTATGATTTTCAATTATAACTTTTGGAACATCTTTATAAATATCTAATAATTTTTTTCCAAGTGGATAATTTTCAATAGCTTTTTCATAATATACATAATTCGGTTTAAACATAAAATTCATCTCCCATGAATTTAATTTAACCTCAAAATTTTATAATATGTAAAAAAAAACTTATGACTAAATGATGTCATAAGTTCTATTTATTTAAATAATCTATATATTCTTCTAAACACATATCAAGTTCATTCATTTTTTTTGCATGTTCTTCTCCTACAAATCTCCAATGCCATGGTTCATAAATGATTTTTGTTATATCTTCTTTTTCTTTTTTATATCTAAGAATAAATCCGTATTTTTCAGCATTTTCTTGTAACCATTTAAAAGCATCTGTTTCATCAAAACTTGTATTTACATAATTAAAATCTACTGATAAACCTAAATTATGTTCACTAGTTAATGGTTTATTTATTGTTTTACTAGTTAAAAGTTCAGCTCTTTCTTCAGATAAACCATCATCAAGATATTCTTGTTTTTTTTCATTAAATATTTTTTCTTGATATTCTGGATCTCTATATGCAGATTGTACCCAAAAATCATCTTTCACATCATTTTTCATATCTTCTAACATATCATTAAGATAATTTATAGCTCTTGAATCAAATTTTCGTTCATCATCAATATCAGCAAGAGTTATTTGATAATTTTCAGGCAATAAATTATCTTTATTTACTAAAGTAATTCTCCAATCATCTAGCTTAACTCTATTTTCCTCAGTGTTATTCATTACAATTACAATAGATTCCTTTTTTTCTGGAACTTGTACAATATTTTCTTCATTTTTTTCCATAACTTGTTTTTCAGGTAAATTCAAAAATACTACACAAATAATACATATAAAAATCAATATAATAATTATACTTTTTTTCATAACTATCTCTCTTTTTCAATCTTAATACAAGCTTAATAGTTTCTTAATTTGTTCTTAATAATTATTTTATATAATTTTAAAAAAAATACAAGGAGTTTTTATGAAAAAAGTCAAAAGAAGAAGTTTTAAAATATTAAAATTATTTTTTATATTATTTATTATTTTTATACTATATAATAAATTCCCATTATCTAAATATAAAAAAGTATATCAAGATTATAATAAAAATTATTCTGGTATAGGTCAAGAAAAAGTCCAAAATAAAGATGGTTATTTCACTACTTTTACTACTCAAAACAATAAAATTTATATTGAATATAAACAAAATGGATCTTCTAGTTGGTGTAATAATGAATATTGGGGTGGAACTATGGAGCAAAACGGCTGTGGAATAACAGCTTTATCCATTATTTTGAGTGGTTATAATATAAATTATACACCTGAAGATTTAAGAAAAAAATATTTGCCTGTTTTAGATTATGAAAAACTTTCACAAGAATTAGATAAAACTTTTGGAATTGAAAATTCTGATTTTTATTTTGACATTACTCATTGTTCAAAAAAATCCATTATTGAACATTTAAAAACTGATAGACCAATTATTGTATGCGTATGGAAAAATAAAAAGTCCAATCGTTGGACTGATAAATCACATTATATGGCATTACTTGCAACTGATGGTGAAAAAGTTTATGTTTCTAATCCTAATGGACTACAAAATAAAAGAAATAGCTCTGGATGATACAGTATTGATGAAATAACTCCTTATATTGCAAAAATTTTATATATAAATAAATACTAAAAACATAAAAAGTTTTTAGTATTTATTTTCTATTATATATTATACATATTACCATCTATATCAACTATTATATATGTTGATGCCTCACTATTATGGCATGAAACAACACTTACAGCATTTTTTACATTATCAATATTTTTAATTTTTATTCCTTCTTGTAAATTATCAATTGTCATAAATAGACTTTTAGCTGAACCATCATATCCTAACATTACAAGATCTGAACATCCACCATTTCCTATTTCACACATATATATACTTGCAATATTTTCTGCAACTTTATATTTAGAACCATATTTAGAATATAAATCGCAATTTTTATCTATATTAAAATATACTATACCATTTTCTAATGTTACATAAAAATCTTCTATATCAATAGTAGTAAGGAATGGGTTTCCATTACTTTTTGATAAATCTTTTAAATTACTTTTATAATTTTCCATAAATTTGTTAAATTTTTCTTCTGTAGTAATATCTTTGTTTAATGTATTTTCATCAGGTTTAACTTCATCTAAATTATTCTCTGTTTCTGGTAAATTAGTAAGTGAAGTTTCTAGATTTTTTACTTGATTACTTAAATTTACAACTTCTTCATCAATTTTTACTTTATCATTATAAATTTTACACATAAAAAAAGCCATAGCAATAATTACTATTATTGCTATTATTAATAATAAGGTTGATAATTTTATTCTTATTTCATTCTTTTCACTCATTATCTAATTTCTCCTTTATATATATTAAATTACTCCATAATTTGTCCCATCATTTTATATACTAAGTTTACCCAAGTTTTTGAAGCAGGACAAAATTTCTTTTTCATTCCTTCAAGAGTAGCTCCATTATAAAATTTTCCACCTGGAAATAAATAATTATCATGTAAAGTTTGAGCAGCTTTTTCTAATCCTTCTTCAACAGTTGGATATTTTATTAAACCTTTATGTGACATCAAACTTATAAAATTATTAGCATTTCTATGACTACTTGATATATCCCATCCACATTCAGCAGAGATTAATCCACAGAAAAATATTTCATTTAAAGAATATTTCTCACACATATCATATATGAAACCAGCATTTTCTTCAAAAAAATTAGTTTTATCTTGTTCAACTTTTGAAATTAATGTTATAAAATCTTCTTTAGATAATCCTGTTCTTACTGTTAAATCCATATCTTTAGATATTGTTACTTGTTCAATTGGAATAGAAGGAGTTTTTTCTTGTATTTGCTCTTCTATTCTTGATTCTCCAGATCTTGAAGACACTTGTGATTTTATAGTTCTTACTGGCTCTTCTGTTGTTTCTGCATTTGTAACTTGATTTTCATTTATATTATTTTGATTAGTTGTTGCTTCAGCATTATTTGAAAAATTACTTGCAATTATAACTATTAATACTGATATACATATCATTGCAAAAACAAATATCACTAAAGTGGATATTTTAAATGATATTAATTCTTTTCTATTTTCATCTTTTGTTCCCATTTATATCTTTTCCTTTCGTATATTTTTAATTATATCATTAATAATTTAATTGTCAATTTTTTGTAAAAAAATTACCAAGAACCTCCACCGCCTCCGGCCAGAGCCTCCGCCTGAAGATCCTCCTCCACTAGAACTACTACTTGAAGGACTAGAAGACATAACACTTTGTGCTGTAATCATTGTTTGACTCATAAAATCATTAAATTCATGAATATTAAATGTACTATATCCTACATACCAATCTGGTGCTTTCATTGCTATTGTTTCAAATTGTTGCATCCATACCTTTGATACTCCTAAAGCATATGTATATGGTAAAATATTATAAAAATATTCTGGATTCTGATTTACTAATTTTTCTAATTGTGTTTTTTCTGCTGTTTCTAAAAATCTTTTAAACCCTCTTAATTTTCCTAATATCTCATTTCCATATTCTGTCCTTTTTGGCATTATCCTAGCAAATATTATTAACAATATAATACATATAATACTAATAATAAAAGTTATTAAATATGTAAAATCTTGAGTTAATCCCGGTAATATAATAACAAGCCAAGGGACTCCACCAAAACCCATTCCCCAAATTACTCCAAACAATTTAGGCATTTTTATTATATCTGTAAGAGTTCCTATAGCAACAGTAAAACCAATTCCGTACAAATACTGATATAAATATAATTGCTGATATATCTAATTGCCTATATTCAAAAATAGGTTTTATAGTTAGTAGAATAATTATAGACATTATCATTAGTAGTAAGTATTTTATTTTACTACTTGATAATGACTCAAATATTTTATTTCTATTCTCTTTTGTATTAATTTTCTCCTTAATATTATTTAATGTAATATAAAATTTATCATACAAATCTGATTTAGTAACAGAATCTAATTTTTTTGTACTTATAGACATTTCAATGGCATCTTGAAATGTTATTTTTTCTCCTTGTTCTTTTGATTCTTTCATTATTTCTTTAACTTTATTCATATCTATTTGTTGCTGTGTTTTAAAAAGTCCATCAAAAAACATTCTTTCATATTCATTATTTCCATCATATTCTTTTATTTTTATTATTTTAAAACCTTTTGTTTTTGAAAATAATTCCTGTTCTTCAGTTTCTTCAATTTTAATATATCCTTGATTTGCTAAATAAATAAGTAATGATATAGCACCTTCATCTTCTAATGAACCTTTATATAAAAAATTTACTTCTGCTGAATTATATCCATCTGGTGGATAAAATTCTACTGTTTCAACTACTTCATTATCTTTTCCATATTTTGACCATAAACAATATGCAAGAAAAACAAATATTACACATATAGCTATAACAAATAAACAATATTTATCTATATTGTTATTCTCTCCCAAAAAATATTCTTCTGGTAAAGTTAATCTAACCGTTAATCCTTCACCTACTTTTAATGGTGTTTCTATACTTCCTGTAATATTATTTCCATTAACATTATAAATTACATTAGAATTATCTGTTGAACCTACAATTCCACTTGAAAATCCTAAAGATGATTTATCAAATGATTTTGGCATTAATATATTAAATGAAACATTCTTGATAATTGTATCCCATTCATTTCCAATTAAATTGAAATATAGTTCATCTGCATCTTTTACAGGATCTTTCCCAATATTATAAGTATATTTTATTGTATATGTGTGGCTACCTGTTAAATTTTTATTTGCATCACCTATTTTTATAACTTTATATCCATTTTCATTAAAAACACTATAATTCTCATTAACACTTATATTACTTATTATAGCTCTATTATTTGACTTTGTTCCATCTAATCTTGTAATTGAATTTCTTAATGGTATTTTTCTAAAAATACCATGTTTAGCTACATTAAAATTTGCAGTAATTGTTTCTGTAATATCAAATGTATTATTTTCATTTACAACCATATTAATTTTATAATCATCTATTTCATAATCATAATTTTCACTACTAGTAACTTCAGCTTCACTATTTACATTTATATTATAATATTTAATATCATCTACTGAATATCCATCATTTATTTCTGAGATATTTTCAAAATTATTATAAGAAAGCGTTTCATTAGCTCTAATATATTGAGTAGATTCTAATACTGCTACTATATTATAATATTTATCATAAAAATTTAATGTTATAACAATATTTTTATCAATATCTTCTTCATTTTCAATTTCTCCTGTTACCCCAAATACGTTTGAAGTATCAGTTAAATTTTCAAATTTAATTTCACTTAAACAAACTCCATTTGTACGCATAGAAGAAAAACTATTATCAATATTGAAATAGCCATATTTATTAGATGTTGCATTACAATAATTTGAAATCATTATTAAAATTATTACAAAAATAACTATAAAAATACTTTTAGATTTTCTTTTTTCCATATAAAATTCTCCTACTCAAATATGATAAAATAATTTTATCATAAAAATTATTTATTTCAAATAAAAAAATAAAAAAGTGTTCCTCATTTTTCTTCTGAAATTGAGTCAAACATATTTCTGTAACAGATAATAAATAATCCTTCAGTCCACATACATGCGGACTGAAGGATTGAAACGGTTGTTGGTTATTCTGAATCTTCATTGTATTGTACTGGTATGAGAAATTCATCCAAAAGCGACACAACGTGATAGAAATCTTCGCCCTGATATTTGATTAGGATATCGTATACTACTTGCATTTTATTAGCGTAAACTTTTCCATATTTAACAAGGTTACTCTCAGTTAATCTTTCTTCAGATATTGAAGTAGATCCATAAGAACCGCACACGAATCCCCAGCCTTCAATCAAATCTTTGCTGAATCCTTCAACTGCAAATTTGTTTTCATATTGATAGTCTTGACTGATAAAAAATCCGTCTTGCGATGTACCATGGTAAGAGTCATCCATGTTGTCTTGTGAAAGCCCATCAAGTTGTGGATTAGTTGATTTTAGTGACATATCGATATGCACATGTTCAATAAATGCCACTGCACCTTCTGGAACATTTTCAATTTTTGCAGACATATTGATGACTTTCGAATCTGTTATTCTCCACCGGCTTAAATCATACTCTCCAGTATCGTAAGTAGTTACAAATTCCATTCCTTCGACGTCATGCGTTTTTTGCAAAGTATTTCCATTCAATGGATTAAGAACTTGTAAATTTTCTTCCTTTGGAACAGTTTCTTCTTTCATACATCCAGTTAAACTGAATGCAAGCACAACTAATGTGATTAATAATGTTAAATACCGTTTCATAATACCTCCCTATTCTTTTAGCAATACTACTATAATACTAGTAACATTTATACTAAACTGGTACTGATTATAGTTCGCAGTACCCACGAATAATGTATGTATTATATACTATTTTACATCAAATTTCAATATGAAAAAGAGATTTACTTTTTATGTAAATTTTGCTATAATATTAAATAATTACATTCTAATATAAATTTATATACCCTTATAAAAATATTTAGTACAATTGAAAGGAGATAATTATTATGTCAAGCAGTTTAAAGCAAAAACATCAATGTTTAGTTACACCACGGGAATACGATAATTTAGGCAAGTACAAAATAAATGCCGATTTTGTTAAATTTTATGCTCAGGAAGAGTGCTATCGTGAACTGATGGTTTCTTATTATCCAATGTTACCTCTTTTGGAACATACTGTTCCATTTGAAGAAGCAGATTACATTTTGTATATGCATATGTATGCAAGACTCGAAGACTATTCTGATTTTGTAGCCAAACAACTGAAAAACATTGCAAAACAAAGAAAGTCTGGTGCAGAAATCATTGTTTTAGGTAAAGCAGCCAACGCAGAAAAGCTTTTAAATGGCTATATTTCTAATATCACCTTTTGGGGTGACCACTTTACTGAAAAGCTTGGAAAGAAGTTTGATATGGACATTAAAGAACAGTATTTTGTTTATGATAACATTGAAAAACATCTTGCAATTTGGCCAGTAGATGGATGCTTAAATAAATGTAAATTCTGTCGAAGATCTTACATGGAGATAAAGTTTGAAAGTCTTAGTTTAGATACGATTCGGGCAAATCTTGATATTATAAGATTAAACACACCTGAATGTATGAAAAAAATTAGTATTAGGGCTGAAAATCTTACTGAATACGGCATTGATATCTATGGAAAACCTATGCTTCATGAGCTTATTTATTTAATTGATAGTTATGATGAAGTAGAAGAAATTGAATTTCCCATAGGTATGTGTATTGGTGAAATTACTCCACAAATTTTGGAAGCACTTTGTTACTCAAAGAAAATTACTGAATTATCCATGAATCTTGAAACAGGTTCTGACAGACTTTTGAAACTCATAGGAAAAAAGCACACATGTGAACAAGCAAGAGAAATTTTTAGAAAAGTTCATATCTCTAATCCTAATGTAAAAATTTTTACTACAATTATGTTAGGATTGCCTACAGAAAATATAGGTGACATTTGGGATACAGCAAAATTAATTATTGACACAAAACCAGATGATATTCATTGTAATTACTTTATTTGCTCACCTAATTTACCTTTGGCAAAATATCCACAGATTAGTAACAGCTGTAGAGAATATCATTTAAAACAGTTTATTGTTTTTTTAAAAGAATTAGGTGTTAATGAGCCTTATGAATTTACAATGGATTGCTACAGGTTTTACAAAAGACCTCTTTCTAGAAAAATTATTAGAAAAATAGAAGAGTTAAATAAAGATAATAAATATTTGGAGAAACAGGGTCTGCTTCCTGAACATTTTGTAATGTATTTTAGGGGTCGTTTGAAATAATTATTTCATTAGTATGGCACAAGATTAATTTTTAATCTTGTGCCATATTTATTACTAACCCTTCTAATATTTTTTCTTATCATTTCTTCTCTAGTGATATCAGATTAAAATCCAATTACTAGAATTTTAAGTTTCTGTTGCACTTCTAAACAATTATTTAATAATTTTTTTATTAAATTATTTGTTTTTATTTACTTTATCAATTCTCCTAAATTAGATTTATCCATTCTTCAATTAATTCTTTAGGAATATTTAAATTTCCTCTTCCAATACCTACTTGTATATCTGGCTTTAGACTTCCATGATAATCACTACCACCACTGATATATAAATTGTTTTTCCTAGCATAATCTACTAAAATGTCTTTTTTATTATCATCTGCTGATGATGGATGGAAACATTCTATTCCATCTAATTCTGTTTCTTTTCTTAAATCATCTATAAACTCAATTGTATTTTCAAATTTATATTCAAAAGGATGTGCTAAAAATGCTTTTCCCCCAGCTCTATGAATAATCTCTATCACTTCTTTATATTGTGGTCTAAATTCTACATAATTCATAAAATAACTACTATTAGGATTTGACAGTGCTTTTCTAAAAAACAAACTAAAAGATTCTGCATATTTACCTAAAATTTTACGATTTTCTTCATTTTTTATTAATTCATCATAAATTGGTCTTTCAACATATTCAGATACTTTTTTAGGTTCTCTTATTTTACTCTTATCATATCTTAATCCATGTCTATCACATATATCAAATAATCTTTGACGACATATAACTTGTTGTTCTCGTAATTTATCTTCTGAATAAT
>CANQEX010000055.1 GCA_947596225.1 uncultured Clostridia bacterium
TGGAATATCAAGATGATAAATATGGTTGTGGAGTAGTTGGAAAAGTAGTAAATGTAACTGCAGATGAAAGTGTAATGAATGGAGAAAATGTTGATATTGAAAAAGTTTCAGCTATAGCATTTGATCCATATACTCATGGATATTATACTGTAACTAAAAGAGTTGGAAATGCGTTTAAAGATGGAATGCAATTAAAATAATAAATAAGGAAGGAATGAATTAATTAATATGTGTACTGCAATAACTTATAATACAAATAATCATTATTTTGGAAGAAATTTAGATTTAGAATATTCTTATAAAGAAACTGTTACTATAATGCCTAGAAACTATGAATTAAAATTTAGAAAAGTAGAAAATATAAATAATCATTATGCAATTATAGGAATGGCATATGTATCAGAAGATTATCCACTTTATTATGATGCAATTAATGAAAAGGGATTGGGAATGGCTGGTTTAAATTTTCCGGGAAATGCAGATTATAAAGAGGTAATAGAAGGTAAAAATAATATAGCACCTTTTGAATTTATACCATATGTTTTAGCACAGTGTGCTAATTTAGATGAAGTAAAAAAATTATTAGAAAATATAAATATAGCATTAATTAATTTTAGTGATGAATTACCAGTATCTCCACTTCATTGGATTATTTCAGATAAAGAAAAATCAATAACTGTAGAAAGTGTTAAAGATGGATTAAAAATATATGATAATCCAGTAGGAGTACTTACTAATAATCCTACTTTTGATATTCATATGTTTAATTTAAATAATTATATGAGTTTATCAGTAGAACAGCCTGTAAATAATTTTTCAAAAGATTTAAATTTAAATATATATAGTAGGGGAATGGGAGCTTTAGGTTTACCAGGAGATTTATCATCTGCATCTAGGTTTGTAAAAGCAACTTTTACAAAATTAAATTCAAAATCTGGTAATTCAGAAATAGAAAGCATTAGCCAATTTTTTCATATATTAGGCTCTGTTTATCAACAAAGAGGATGTGTACACATGGGAGATGGAAAATATGAGATAACAATTTATAGTTCTTGTTGTAATATGGATAAAGGAATTTATTATTATAAAACTTATGAAAATAGTCAAATTATAGCTGTTGATATGTATAAGGAAAACTTAGATAATAAAGAATTAATTAGTTATGATTTAATAAAAGATCAAGAAATTTTAATGCAAAATTAAGAAAAAATATGTGAAAAGATAAAAATATGTAAAGCCTCTTAAAAAGAGGCTTTAGTTTTTTATCTATTATTACAACCACAACCATTATTATTGTTGTTGTTATTATTTCCACCAGTTAGATAATAATTTCTTTGATATAATTTTTCTTGAACTCCATTTAATGCTTCACCAAATCTTTGGAAATGGACTACTTCACGTTCTCTTAAATATCTTAAAACATCTACAACAGCTGGATCATCTTTGCATAAATCAATTAATTTTTCATAAGTTGCACGAGCTTTTTGCTCTGCTGCTAAATCTTCTGTTAAATCAGCAACAGGATCGCCTTTAACTGCAATACTTACAGCATTATAAGGAAATCCAGCAGCAGCTTGTGGATAAACTCCCCAACCATGATCTGTATAATAAGGACCTAAACCTGCTTTTTCTAATTCTTCAGGACTTACTCCATCTGTTAATTGGTGAACCAAAGTACCAACCATTTCTAAATGTGCTAATTCTTCAGTTCCAATATCATTTAATACTGCTTTTGATTTTTGATCTGGCATTCCAAATCTTTGAGATAAATATCTAAGAGAAGCACTAAGTTCTCCATCAGGACCACCATATTGAGAAATTATATTTTTTGCAAGTTTTGGATTTTTATGATTTATATTAATTGGATATTGCAAACTTTTTACATAATAATACATTAATAAGCCCCCCTTTCCCAAGGCCATGGTTCGTCAATCCAATCCCAAGTATCTGAAGTGAAATTGACAGTTAATGGTCCGAATTTTTCTTGATATAATGCTGTAAGTTTAACTACTTTTTCACTATATTCATTGTGCATACGAATAGCACGATTATCATTTGGATGTGTGTCTAAATATAAAACTAAATCATTTACTGCAAAATTTAGAGCCATTATTTCTCTAAGCAAAGATTCTTTATTATAATTATTATCACAACAACAATTACTCATATCTAGTACCTCCATTTCTCAAATAATTTATAAAATCTATTGACTGACCTGGACAATAAGGACTTACAAGTTCAGGAAAAATTGTGCCATTTTGAAGACCTACTTCAGGTGTATAGGTTTTATTCATATTTTGGACAGGAGTGTATGCATGACCATATAAATAGTTATTTGGAAATGCAGGACTACCAGTATAATTATTTGCATATATATTTGAATTATAATTTTGATAGTTGCAAGGATTATTATTACAGTTACAATTACAATTACGCATAAAAAAACCTCCTTTATATATTGTAAAAATACAAACTTTGTATTTTTTATAGTATATAATATGAGAAAAAAGTAAACTTGTGATTATAAATAAGTTTGACAAATTGTCATATATAAAATATAATTCATATTATGAGTTTAAATAAGTGGAGGAATAAATGAAATTTCATCATATTGGTATAGCTACTGTAGATATAGAAAAAACGTTAAATAAAATAAAAAAATATTTTGAAGTTGTTGAAGTAAGTGAAATTGTTTATGATCCAAAACAAGAAGCTAATTTGTGTATGATAACTTTAAATGATGGTATAAAAATAGAATTAATAAATGGGAAAGTAGTACAAAATATATTAAAGAAGAGGCAATATTTATATCATACTTGTTATTCAGTAGAAGATATTGAAAAAACAATAAAAAAGTTAACTGAAGAAGATGAAGCTTTTTTAGTTAGTGAGCCTAAACAAGCAGTTTTATTTAATAATAAAAAAGTTGCTTTTTTAATGTGGGATTTAGGTTTAATTGAATTATTAGAAGAAGGAGGAAAATAATATGAGTTTAACATCTTTAACTTTTCTAATATTTTGTCTTATAGTTTTTTCAATATATTTTATTGTTCCAAAAAAATTTCAATGGTTTATTTTACTTGTATCAAGTGTGTTTTTTTTATTTTATGATAATTTTAATGTAAGTACAGTTATACAAGCATTGGTTGTTTTACTTTCTACATATGTTTATGGAAGATTAATACATAAATATCGAGATACTAAAAAATCAAAAGTAATTCTAATAATTGGTATAGCAATTATTTTAGGACAGTTATTTGCTTTAAAATATATTAATTTATTTTTAAGTACTCTTAACCACATTAGTGGACATAACTTTAGAAATATAACAACAAATTCATTAGTTGGAATTAGTTATTATTCGTTAATAATGATAAGTTATTTAATAGACATTTACCGTGGAACTTGCAAACCACAAAATAATATTTTAAAATGTGCATTATTTATGTCTTATTTTCCTATTTTAACTTCAGGACCTTTTGTAAGATATGGAGATATGGAAGATGAATTATATGGAGAACATAAATTCAGTTATAAAAATATGTGTAGTGGCTTAGTAAGAGTTCTATGGGGAATTTTTAAAATACTAGTTATATCACAAAGATGTGGATATTTTGTTGATTATGTGTATGAAAATATAGTTGTATATAATGGTATATATACTATTATAGCAGCACTTTTATTTACAATCCAATTATATACTAATTTTTCAGGTTCAATAGATGTAATAATGGGAATTTCAGAAGTACTTGGAATAAAATTACCAGAAAACTTTAATGTACCATTTTTCTCAAAAACTATTACAGAATTTTGGAGAAATTGGCATATTACATTAGGTGCATGGCTTAGAGATTATATATTTTATCCATTATTAAAATCTGATATAATGCAAAAATTAAATAAAAAATGTAAAAAAGCATTTGGTAAAAAAATAGGTAAAAAAGTTCCGTTATATTTATCAATGTTTATTATGTGGTTATTAATAGGAATTTGGCATGGAGGTGCCTATACATATAT
Source organism: uncultured Clostridia bacterium (assembly GCA_947596225.1). GTDB lineage: Bacteria > Bacillota > Clostridia > TANB77 > CAG-508 > Scatovivens. The sequence continues at coordinate 4,018 of CANQEX010000055.1, forward strand.
TATTGGTTCAGGTATATTACAATTTATATTTATATTTTTTGAAGATATATTAGCACCAGTTGCAAGTAAAGTTAATAATAAATTGGGAATTAATGATAAAACTTTTAGTTATAAATTATACCAAGTTATAAGAACATATTTATTATTCTCATTTGCAATGATATTTTTCAGAGCACATAGTGTAAAAAATGCAATAGATATTATTAGTAGTATATTTGTAATATGGAATCCATGGATTTTATTTGATGGAAAATCACTTTATACAGCAGGATTAGATAGACCAGATTTTATGGTTTTAATTATTTCAATAATAGTATTATTTGTTGTAGAATTATTAGATAGAAAAGGAAGTGTTAGAGAAAAGCTATTTAAACAAAATATTGTATTTAGATGGACTATTTTATTTTCTTTAATATTTTCTATAATTATATTTGGATGCTATGGTGTTGGATATGATCCAGCTGCATTTATATATAGGCAATTTTAAGGAGAAAAATATGATAAAAAATATAATAAAAGTTATAGTGTTTATTTCTATATTTTGTATTATATGGCATTTAGTATTTTCAGTTCTTTGGGTAGACAAAAATTCTGCTACATATTTTTTTGAAGAACCAAAAAATTCATTTGATATTGTTTATGTAGGAAGTAGTAATGTACTTACTCATTTTAATAGTGTACTTGCATTTGATTTATATGGATATGCTACAGGAATGTTAACTACGGCTTCACAGCCATTTTCTGCAGTAGAATATCTTATAAAAGAATCACGAAAATATCAAAACCCTAATTTGTATGTTATAGATATATCAAAAGCTGCAGATGATTTTGATATTTTTCCTAAAGAAGATATTAGAAGATGTACAGATTCTATGAAGTTTTCTAAAAATAGAATAGAAGCAATTAATGAATTATTAAGTTATACAGATATGAGTGATGATAATTATTTAGACTACTATTTTAGTTTTTTTATGTATCACAATAGATGGAAAAATCTTACAGAAAGCAATTTTGCAGATGATAAAACATTATATAAAGGATATTTATTAACTGATTATAATATAGAAGTTGTTAAAGAAAAAACGGATATTTGGAATGATACAAAATTAGATTTACCAGAAGAAAATGAAAAAACTTTAACAAGTTTAATGAATTACATAAATGAAAATAACTTAAATGTATTATTTGTTATTCCTTCAAGGGAATTTGAGCCTAAACATAAAGGCAGACTAAATACTATAACTACAATATTACAAGAAAATAATTTTAAAGTTATTAATTTTAATAAATTAGATGATTTTAAAATAAACTATGAAACTGATTTATATCAACAAAATCATCTAAATGTATATGGAGCAACAAAATATACATTATATTTTGCTAAGTACTTACATGAAAATTATGAATTGAAAAATCATAAAGGTGATGAAAATTATAGTACATGGCAAAGTGAGTATGAGAGATTTAAAATAGATTTTAACAAATTAACAAAAAAGGATTTTAATGATTATTTGTATTAGATTTATATTTTAGAGAATAATAGAACTTAAGGTGATACTCCTTTTTTGATAAAATATTTATAAAAATGTTGATTTTTAAAAATACTTATGTTAAACTATAATAGTTAGCAAGGGAAAAATTGGAGGTTATTACAGATGAAAATAGTAAAATATATAATGATGGCAATATATGCAATAGTATGTTTAGCTTTAATAATTTTAATTTTAAAACAGAATAAAGGTGAAGGAGGAGCTTCAGGAACTATTGTTGGTGCTTCTGCAAATAATTTTTATGAAAAGAATAAAGGAAAAACAGTTGAAGGAAGAATGAAAAATTCTACAATAGCATTAATAATAATTTTTGCTATTTTAACATTAGCTTTAGGAATAATATATATTATTTAATTTTAAATAAAATTATGGGCAGTATTTTTAATGCTGCTCTTTTTTAGTTTTAGAAAAGGAGAAAAATGAGTAAGAAAGGTAAGAAAAAATCAGGAATTGAAGGAATTTTTATTGCAAATGAAAAAGGTTATGGTTTTGTTGAAATAAATGAAAGAGAAGATGATTTATTTATACCTTCAAATAAGGTTAATGGAGCTTTAGATGGAGATACGGTTAAAGTTATTATTGAAAAGAAAAAAGAGAAAGATAGAAGAGCTGAAGGTAAAATTATAAAAATCGTAAAAAGAGAAAAAGAAACAGTTATAGGAATATTTCAAAAATCAAAAAACTTTGGATTTGTTGTTCCTGATGATAAAAAATTTGCTACAGATATTTTCATATCAAAAAATAAATGCAAAAATGCTAAAAATAATGACAAAGTAGTTGCAAAAATAACTAAATATCCAGAAGGTAAAAAGAATGCAGAAGGTGAAATTATAGAAGTTTTAGGAAATGTAAATCAAGCTGGAATAGATATGCTTTCAGTTATAAAAGAATTTGATCTTCCATATGAATTTCCATCTTTTGTTCAAGAAGAAGCAGAAAAAATATCACAAGAAATTAATTTAGATGATATACAAAACAGAAGAGATTTAAGAGATGACATAATTTTTACTATTGATGGAGAAGATGCAAAGGATTTAGATGATGCAGTAAATGTTTATAAAAATGAAAATGGAAATTATTGTTTAGATGTTCACATAGCTGATGTTAGTTATTATGTTAAAGAAGATAGTAAAATTGATAAGGAAGCTATAAAAAGAGGGACAAGTGTATATATGTTTGATAGAGTTATACCAATGTTACCTTTTGAATTATCTAATGGTATATGTAGTTTAAATGCTGGAAAAGATAGGTTTGCTTTATCTTGCAGTATGGAAATAGATGAAAATGGAAGTGTAATTTCATCAGATGTTTATAAATCAGTAATAAGAGTAACAGAAAGAATGACTTATACAAATGTTAATAAGATTATAAATAATACAGATGAAGAGGTTTTAAATAGGTATAGTAAATATATATATAATTTTAAATTAATGGAAGAACTTGCCTTAATTTTGAAAAACAGAAGAACAAAGCAAGGATATTTAAATTTAGACATACCTGAAAGTAAAATTATACTAGATGAACAAGGAAAAACTATAGAAGTAAAGAAATATGAAACTACATTTGCTAATGAGATAATAGAACAATTTATGCTAACTGCAAATGAAACTATAGCAGAAAAATTTTATTGGTTAGAAGCTCCATTTATATATAGAGTCCATGAAGAACCAGAATATGATAAAATTCAAGAAACAAATAAATTTTTATTTAATGTTGGTGAGAAAATAAAAGTTACAAGAGATAATATATATCCAAAAGCATTTGCAGATGTTTTAGAAAAATTAAAAGGAACTGAATATGAAAAAGTAATATCAACATTAATTTTAAGAACATTAAAACTTGCGAAATATGAAAGTGAAAATAAAGGACATTTTGGAATTGCAAGTAAATATTATTGTCATTTTACTTCTCCAATAAGAAGATATCCAGATTTATTTATTCATAGAGTAATTTCAGAGTATATAAAAAATAATTATAATATGAATGAAGAAAGAATTGAAGAATTACAAAATAAAGCAGATAAATATGCTGTAACTTCATCTGAAACTGAAAAAATAGCTACAAAAGCAGAACGTGAAGCTGAAGATATTAAAAAAGCAGAGTTTATGCAAGATAAGATTGGAGAAGAATATATTGGAATTGTTTCTTCTATTACTTCATTTGGCATGTTTGTTGAACTTGAAAGTACAGTTGAAGGTTTAATAAGATTTGAAAATATGGGAAATGAGTATTTTATATATGATGAAAATAGAAAAACATTAATAGGTGAAAAAACAAATAGAGTATTTAAAATAGGAGATGAAGTGAAAATACAAGTAATAGAAGCTAATAAAGAACTTAGAAAGATTGCGTTTAAATTAGTAGAAAATAAAGAGTAATTTGTTCAATACTCTTTATTTTTTACCAAAAATATATTAAAATAGAATAGAAAAAAATATATAAAAGGTATTGAAAATGGAAAAGAAGGAATCATTAATACAAAAATTATTAGATAAAATGAAAAAAAATAAAGAAGATGAATCAATAAAAATATTGCAGAAACTTAAAATAAAAGTTAAAGAAGTAAAAACAGTAGAAGAATTAGAAACTTTAGAAAAAGAATTAGATGAAATTGGAATTTTAGACAAAGAAAAGCTTGAAAAATTAAAAAAGAAAAGAAAAAAACAATTGGAGAGACAAAATCAAAGTTTTCAAGAAAGAATAAGATGTGATATAGAAACAATTAATAGAATAATTGCAGTAGGTAAAGCTTATAAACAAAAGGAAAGACAAAAAGAAGAAAAAGAACTTTTACAAACAAGAGAAGAACGTGATAGAAATGGTGGAGTGAAACAAAAAGATAGAGATGAAAGAACAAGAAGTGGTGGAGGTAGAACTAGAGGCGAACGATAAGTAATAGTAAGAAAGAGGTTTTAATTTGAAGAAAAATGAGGAATATATTGTAAACATAATTGATAATGGATTTCAAGGAGAGGGAATTGCCAAAGAAGATGAGATTACAATTTTTATACCAAATTCTATAAAAGGAGAAAAAGTAAAAATAAAAATTTTAAAAGTTGCTTCAAATCTTGCTTATGGGAAAGTTATAGAGGTTATAGAAAAATCCAAAAATAGAAATGAAGCAGATTGTGAAACTTTTCAGAGATGTGGTGGTTGTAGCCTTAGGCATATTAATTATGAGTATACTTTAGAAATAAAGAAAAATGCTGTTGAAACAACTTTAAGAAAAGCATTAGGAAGAGAAATAAAGGTTTCAGATGTTATTAAAATGGAATCTCCATATAATTATAGGAACAAATTACAATATCCAGTAGGAATTGATAATAATGGAAAAAGCATTATGGGTGTTTATGCAGAAAGAACTCATTCAATTATTTCAACTCAAAAATGTAATATCCAAGATATTTTGAGTCAAAATATAGCAAATGATATTTTTAATTTTTTAGTAACCAATAATATAATTGTGTATGATGAAAAGAAATTAACAGGAAGTATAAGGCATATTGTAATTAGAATTGGAAAGAAAACAAATCAAGTAATGGTTACTTTAGTATCAAATACAGAAAAAATAGAGAAGGAAAAAGAGCTAATAGAATTTATAACTTCAAAATATCCTGAAATAAAAACTATTGTGAAAAATATTAATAATAAAAATACAAATGTTATTTTAGGAAAAGAAAATGAAATTCTTTATGGTAGTGGTTATATTTATGATTATTTAGGTGATTTCAAATTTAAAATTTCACCAATGTCTTTTTATCAAGTAAATCCTATTCAAACAGAAAAATTATATAATAAAGCTATAGAATTTGCAGAATTAACTGGAAAAGAAACAGTTTTTGATTTATATTGTGGTATTGGTACAATAGGAATTTTTGCATCTAAAAAAATAAAAAAATTGTATGGAATTGAAACAATTTCACAAGCTATTAATGATGCAAAAGAAAATGCGAAAATAAATAATATAAAAAATGCAGAATTTTTTGTTGGAGATGTTGAAAAAACTTTACCAAAATTTATAGAAGAAAGAAATATTGTACCAGATGTAGTTTTTCTTGATCCTCCTAGAAAAGGTTGTGATAAAACTGCTTTACAAACAATTTTAGATATAAAACCAACTAGAATAGTGTATGTTAGTTGTAATCCTGCTACATTAGCTAGAGATTTAAAAATATTAGAAATAAAATATAATTTAAAAGATTTAGCAATTTGTGATATGTTTCCATTTACAAGCCATGTGGAGTGTGTAGCAGTGCTTAACCTTAAATAGTTTTGAAATTATTCTTACTGTAAGGATAGATGGTTTAAATATTAGAAAAATTATTTTTAATATCTAACTAAAATCTAACCAAAGTATAATTTTAATTAAATATAATAAAAATTTTGAAAAATTGTAAATATATTAAATCTAGTTTAGAAAATTGCTAAGCTAGATTTTTTAATCCTTAAAACTAAATGCAGAAGATATAGCCTTAGCAGATAGTAATTTAGAATTTATATCTAAATGAGCATATATATTAGCAGTAGT
>CANQEX010000056.1 GCA_947596225.1 uncultured Clostridia bacterium
AAAATCCACCACCTTATGAAAAATTATTACGGTGATTTAAAAGATTTATATTCAAGAAGGATAAACATACAACATAGGCTTATTTATGAAGTATTAGAAAAAGAACAAACAGTAAAAATATTAAGTATATAGTAATCTTTCATTCTACTATTTAATATTCCACGATTAAGAATTGTTTGATATTTTCTGCAATTATTGTTTCTATAGTGTAAGTAATAAGTGTCATCTTCTTTTATTGACTATATTTCTAGTTTTATCCATCAAACTTTTTGAATTTTTAATCATATAATTGCTTCCTTTACAATTTTAACACATTTTATTATTTTGTGTTAAAATTGTAAATAGTTATTTTAAATTTTCTAATTATAGAATAAAAAAGAAGCACCTTGATTAATTTCAAAGCACTTCTTTTTGTATTTAATTAGATTTTTCTAAGAATTCATTATTTCTTCAAATTCATCGCCATCAATTTTTTCTTTTTCAAGCAAGACATTTGCAACTTTGTGTAATTTTTCCATATTTGCATTCAATATTTCTTCTGTTCTTTTATATGCTGTATCTATTATTCTTTTTACTTCTTCATCTATTAATCCTGAAGTTTCTTCACTAAAGTTCTTTTGTTGAGTAAAATCTCTTCCTAAAAATACTTCTTCTTGACCTGAACCAAATGTAATAGCTCCTAATTTTTTACTCATACCATATTTAGTAACCATACTTCTAGCAATTTTTGATGCTCTTTCAATATCATTACTTGCTCCTGTAGAAATATCACCTAAAACTAATTCTTCAGCAACTCTACCACCTAATAATGATATAATTTGTTCTTCCATTTCAGATTTACTCATAAATTGTCTATCTTCTGATGGTCTATACATTGTATAACCACCAGCCATTCCTCTAGGAATTATAGATATTTGATGAACATCATCTTGTGTTGGTAAGAATTTACTTGCTACTGCGTGACCAGCTTCATGGAAAGCAACAAGTTTCTTTTCTTTATCACTTATTACTCTTGATTTCTTTTCTGGTCCCATTGTAACTTTTATCATAGCATCTTCAATTTCTTGCATTCCAATTTCTAATTTATTTCTTCTAGCTGTTAATAATGCAGCTTCATTTAAAATATTTTCTAAGTCTGCTCCAACAAAACCTGCTGTGTTTTTAGCTATTGTTGTTAAATCAACATCATCAGCTAATCTTTTCTTTCTAGCATGAACTTTTAATATTTCTTCTCTAGCTTTAACATCAGGAGAACCTACTACAATTTGTCTATCAAATCTACCAGCTCTTAATAAAGCTTTGTCTAATACGTCTGGTCTATTTGTAGCTGCAATAACTATAACTCCTTCATTTGCTGAGAAACCATCCATTTCAACTAATAATTGATTTAATGTTTGTTCTCTTTCATCATGTCCACCACCAAGTCCAGCACCTCTTTGACGTCCAACAGCATCAATTTCATCTATAAATATTATACAAGGACTATTTCTTTTTGCTTGTTCAAATAAATCTCTTACTCTAGATGCACCAACACCAACAAACATTTCAACAAAGTCTGAACCACTTATAATAAAGAATGGAACTCCTGCTTCTCCTGCAACTGCTTTTGCAAGTAAAGTTTTACCAGTACCTGGATGACCAACAAGTAAAACTCCTTTTGGAATTCTTGCTCCCATATCTGTATATTTTTTTGGTGATTTTAAGAAATCAACTATTTCTGCTAATTCTTCTTTTTCTTCATCTATACCAGCAACATCTTTAAATGTAACTTTTGCTTTATTATCATTACCATTTAACATTCTAGCTTTACTTTTTCCAAATGCAATTGATTTATTGTTATTTTGATTTGGATTCATAAGTAATAACCAGAATAATAAAAATACAATTAATATTATAAATGGTGAAAATGCACTAAGTATTGTTATAAAAATTGATTCCTCTTCTTGTTCTAATTTTAATTGTCCATTTGTAATATTATCTGATACTTGATCCATAAAAGAATCAATACTTGGTATTACAACTTCTTTCTTTTCTGCAATTTTTGTATCTGATTCATTTTCACTTGATTTTAAAGTTACATATGCTGTTTCTTTATTTGCAGATAATTCTATTTCTGTAACTTCACCTGTTGATATTTTACTTATTAATTCAGAATATGTCATTTTTGTATCTGAATTATTAAAAACAGTATTTAGTAATCCTATAAAAATAATTGCCATAATTATCCATACTGCTAAAGTTTTAATTCCATTTTTCAACGTAATTTCCTCCCATAATAGTTAAAGATTATTTTCTTTAACAAAAATATTCTTGCTTTGCAAAAATAATAGCATAGCCAAAAACCTTTTGCAATAGCTTTTTTCAAAAGAAATATGTCTGTAACATTTGCTTTTTTTAATACTTTACGGAAGCTTATTTTACCACTTCTATATATATTTTTTTATTTTTGATTACAATTTTAGTTTTCTTATTTGGTGTTAAATATTTATTACCTATATTATTGTTACAAAGCTTAATTATATCTTCTATATGTATTCTTTCTATTCCCTTTGTATTTCCAAATAATTCATTAATTGAATATAATATAACTCTTTTTTGTATTGCTTTAGGCTCTTTATTAAACTTTTTTAAATCTAATATAATTTTAGCCTTTTTTTCAACTTTATATACATTTTGTGTTTCAAAATTTTCTTCTAAATACATATTATTATATGCAATTTTTGTTTGAATATCTAAATAATTTATATCATCTTTCGCAATTTCAGATAATCTAGTTATAGTTTCTATTATATTTGGATTCAATTCTTTTTTTATATACGGAATAGCTATATTTCTTATTTTATTTCTGGTATAAACATTCTCATCATTTGTTTCATCATGTCTTGGATTCAAATTTTCTTTTTCACAATATTCTTCAATTTCTTCTCTTTTGATTTCTATTAATGGTCTTATATATTTTCCACTTTTCGCTTCTATTCCTTTTAAACCACTTAAACCAGACCCTCTAATTATATTCATAATAATTGTTTCAACATTATCATTACTATTATGTGCTATAGCAACCTTGTTAGAATTGGTTTTTGTACAAATCTCATCAAAAAATTCATACCTCTTTATTCTGCCCATTTCCTCTAGACCTTTTTTATTTTTCTTTGCTTCTTCTTTTAAATTTATTCTTAGAACAAAAGCTTCTATATTCTTTTTTTCACAAAAATCTAAAACAAATTTCTCATCTATTATTGCATTATCTCTAATTCCATGATTTATATGTGCTACACAAATATTGAATTTAATTAAATTTTTATTTTTAATTTCATTTAATATATTTAGCATTGTAATAGAATCAGGTCCACCTGATACACCTAATACAATTTTATCTCCGTCTTCTATTAAATTATATTTTTTTATAGTATTAATTACCTTTTCTTCTAACATTTTATTATCATCCTTTATATAAAACTTAAGGGCGTTCATAATAGAACGTCCTTCAAAGATTATTCCTCGCCCAAATCTCTTCTTTCTAAATTTGCAAATTTTGTATAATTACCAAGCCATAATAATTCTACTGAACCAGTTGAACCACCTCTATGTTTTGCTACTATAATTTCTGCAATATTTTTCTTTTCAGTATCTGGTTTATAATAGTCTTCTCTATGTATAAAAAGTACTATATCAGCATCTTGCTCTATTGAACCTGATTCTCTTAAATCTGATAACATAGGTTTTTTATCATCACGTTTTTCTACTCCACGTGAAAGTTGCGATAAAGCTATAACAGGAATGTTTAATTCTTTTGCAAGAATTTTTAAAGATCTACTTATTTCTGAAATTTCTTGTTCACGACTTGAGTTCTTTTTACCAGAAGCTTTTATAAGCTGTAAATAATCTATTATAACTAAACCTATATCCTTCTCCATTTTTAATTTTCTACATTTTGCACGAATTTCCATCATTGTAATTTCAGCTGTATCATCTATATATATTGGTGCCTCTGAAAGTCTTCCTAAAGTTGAAGCAAGTTTCATCCAATCATTGTCTTCAATTTGACCAGTTATTATTTTATTATTATCTACCATTGCTTCACTACATAGAATTCTATTACCAACTTCTTCTTTTGGCATCTCTAAACTAAATATTGCAACACCTTTTTTACTTTGCATAGCAACATTTGTAGCTATATTTATAGCAAAGGCAGATTTACCCATAGCAGGTCTAGCTGCTAGAATAATTAAATTTGAGTTACGTAATCCTGAAGTTTTTTTATCAAACTCTATAAAACCTGTTGGTAATCCTGAAAGTTTTCCCTTTTGGTTATATAATTCTTCAAGTTTTGCAAAAGACTCAACTAATACATCTTTAATAGCAAAATAACCTTTTGTATTTTTCTTTTGAGCTAATTCGAAGATTTTCTTTTCTGCCATATCCATTATCTGATCAACTTCTTCTGTTTCATCATATCCTAAAGCAATTAACTCATTAGCTGAATTAATAAGGTTTCTTAACATTGCTTTTTCTTCTACTATTTTAACGTATTTCTCAATATTAGCTGTAGTTGGAACTCTCTCTGGAAGACTAGTTAAATATTCTAATCCTCCTATTTTATCAAAATTTCCATTCTCAACAAGTTCAGCTCTTACTGTTATTACATCTATTGGTTCACTTTTTGCATATAAACTTAATATTGCAGAATATATTAATTTATTGTCTTCTCTATAAAAAGCATCTTCCTTTAAAACTTCTATTGCTGTAATAACAGCATCTTTATCTGTAAGCATACAACCTAACACTGCTTGCTCTGCTTCTATATCATGTGGTGGTATTTTTCCAAGTTCCATATTAACATCCCTCTTTTATTTTGTTTTTATTATTTTGGCATTACCATAACTTTTAATTTTGCCATTACTCCTTCATTTAATTTTATATCTACATTAGTAACTCCAGCCACTTTAATTGTTTCTGATAATAGGATTTTTTTCTTGTCAATTTCAATATTATAATCTTTCTTTAAAGCTTCTGCTATTTCTTTTGAAGTTACACCACCAAATAATTTTCCATTTTCACCAGCTTTTACAGCTATTTTTAATGTTATTGATTTCATTTTCTCTGCTATTTGTTTAGCTTCTTTTAAATCTTCACCTTTTCTATATTGTACTGATTCTTGTTTTGCTTTTAAATTATTCATATTTCCTTGATCTGCTGGTACAGCTAAATTCTTAGGAAACAAATAATTTCTAGCATATCCATCAGCTGCATTTATTATTTGATCTTTTTTTCCTACACCTTTTATATCTTGTTTTAAAATAACCTTCATTTTTACCTTCCTTTCTAGTTTTATAATTGTATAACATTTTCCCTTAAATTTCAAGCTATAAAAAGGAAGTATACACTTCCTTTATTCTGTTTCTAACATATATTCATTTATTCTTATTACAAGTTCATTTTTAGCATCCTCTAATGAAAATCCTTCTAATTGGGCTCCAGCCAATGTTATATGGCCTCCACCACCTAATTTTTCTAAAATTAATTGTACATTTATATCACCTATAGAACGTCCACTTATCCAAACTGTTTCTCCTATTTTAGCCATAACAAATGATGCTGTTATATCACTTATTGTTAGTAATTCATCTGCTGCTTTTGCACAGATTAAATTTGCATCTTCATTATCTTCATCATATATAGCTATAGCTATAGTATCATTATGAATTTCTACATTCTTTACAATATTTGCAATTATATTATAACTTTCTAAATCAGCTTGAAACCATTTCTTTACTCTTATTATATCAACTCCATATTTTCTTAAATATGCTGCTGCTTCAAATGTTCTTACACCTGTTTTAAAAGTAAAGTTTTTTGTATCTACCATAATACCACCATATAAACTCTCAGCTTCTATTAATGATAATGATATATCATCTTTTGCATACTGAATTATTTCAGTTACAAGTTCAGCTGTTGATGAAGCATATACTTCATGAAATATAACTAAACAATTATCTATATAATCAGGTGCTTTTCTATGATGGTCAATAACTATTTTTCGTTCCACTTTTTCAAGTAATGAAGGAAATTCTACATATGAAGTTTTATGTGTATCTACAATAATTAATAAAGAATTTTCTTCTATTACATCATTTGCTTCAGCTTCACTTAATATTATATCTGCATATTCTTGTTCACTTTGAAGAATTTCTAAAAATTTTCCCAAAGATTTTCCATTTGGTTCTGATACAATATAACAATCTTTTCCTAAAGTTTTGGAAAGTCTATATAAACCAAGTGCAGAACCAATAGCGTCTATATCTATATTTTTGTGTCCCATTATAATTACATTTTTAGATTCATCTATAATTTTTGAAATGGATTGAGCAATTGTTCTTGCTTTTACTTTAGTTCTTTTTTCAACTTCTAAAGTTTTACCACCATAAAAACTATATTTTCCATCTTTTCTAATAACAGCTTGATCTCCACCTCTTCCTAGCACAATATCCATAGCTGTTAGAGCTGATTTGTATTTTTCATAATTGTTTTTCCCATCAATAGATATAGCTATACTTAATGTTATTTGAAGCTGATTGTCAATTTCAATGGCCTTTACTTTATCTAATATATTAAACTTTTCTTTTTCAAATTCTGATAAATATTGTTGTTCAAAAACAACTATAAAAGAATCTTTATCTGTTTTTATTGTTAATCCACCTGTTCGCGTTACCCAATCAATAATTTCTTTTTCTATATTTGCTAATAATTCAAGCTTCTTTTCTGGTAATAATCTTTGTAATAATTCTTCATAATTATCTATTAAAATTATACCAATACAAGGTTTTGAATTATTATAAGCATCAAACAACTCATTGTATTTTGTTTCATTTATAAAATATAATGATAAAACATATTCTTTTTGTTTCTTTTTATCTTTTTTCTTACTCTTTACAATACTTCCACGAATTCTATAAATTTTTTTATCTATATTAAATTGCTTTGATATTTCAATATTTTCATTATTTTTTTCTATATCAAGTTTTATTTCTTTAACTAGTGGGTTTAAATAATTAACAATATCTATATTCTGAAATTCAGTAACAAACTTCTTACTTCTCCAAATAATATTTCCGTTTGTTTCTATTAATACTAGTGGAATTGGTGTATTTACTAAGTTTCCTTTAGAAACTGTATCTACATCTGAAGTAACATCTTGTATATGTTTTTCTATTTCATTTCTTTTTTTACCACTTATCCATAATGTGTATGTTACTGTCATTGAAAATATAACTATTGATGGTATTATCCATCTTAAATCATAAACACATAATACTATACTTAAAAAACCTATTACTAATATATATATAATATTTTTGGTTGTTAATTTATCTAAAATTTTACCGTTCGTATTAGGCATAAAATCTCCTTACTTTACATAAAAATACATAGTAATTATAATACTAAAACCATTTTTTGTCAAATATACAAAAAATGGAAAACTCCAAATTGTTTTCCATTTTTACTACTTTATTTTCTTATTGTTAAATTTATTGTTTTTTCTGTTTCAGTATATGAATCATAAACTGTAATTTTAACTTTACCAGCAGAAACTCCTGTTACAATTCCACTGTTATCAACTGTAGCTATTGATTCATCACTTGAACTATATTTTAACGTATCTATACATGCATCTGAAGGTGTTACTTTAAGTTTCATTTGCAAATCTTTACCTACTCTTATTGTACTATTTGTTGAAGTAAAAGTCATACTTTTTATTGGTGTAATTACTTTTATGTCTTTTGTAGCCTCTATTCCATCATATTTTGCCTTTATAGTTGCTTTTCCATCTTTTACAGGTACAAGCTCATTATCTTTATTTATTTTAACAACATTTTCATCTGATGACTCAAATTCTACTCCTTCTGTAACAACTTCTCCATCTATTGAAACAGTCATTGTTGAAGTATCTTTTTTATCTTTAGAAGATAAATATTCTTTTTCAAGTTCTAAAGTAAGCTGTGGTAATATTACTTCTTTCTCTGCTTCAGCACTTGTAGGAACTAAAGCAATTTTACCAATATGACCTTTATTTAAAACTAAAAATAAAGCAATTATTGAGACTACTATAAATATTATTATAGATATTATTAAAGGTTTCTTCATTATTTTCTCCTCTTACTTTGTTTTGACTTTAATATTATATATTATATAAAATATTAAATCAATATTTTATATAATAAAACTTAAATTACTATAAAAATCATCTATTTTAGGATGTTTTTCTCCATACCCTAAAAAGTTTCTTTTTAAAAAATCTTCTGTTTTCATAAGCAAAAATTCATCTTTGAAAATTTTATTAAATCTTTTTTTAAATTCATTTTTCATAATCTATCTATCATCTCTTTCTTGTTTTAATTTTTTTATTCTAGTCCATTCTTCTGGATTTTCTTCTATTTGTTTTTTTACAACTTCTAAATCCATTGAAGAAATATCATCAATTATTTTTTGAGCTTTTTCCAATGATAAAATTTTTGTTTTACCTTCTTTAAATAAAACACGTGATTTTACTCTTTCTGGTAATGTTACATTATATTTTTTCATCAAATCTAAATTTATAATATCATAGTCATTATATACTTCTTTTGAGAAAGTATCTATGTAACGATTGTAAAATAAATAATCTGTAAGTAGATGTAAAAAATATCCTTTTTCAAAGCTACTATTTATTTCATGTTCTCTTAAAAAGCTTTGTAAATTTACTTTTGAACTACTCTGCCCATAATGAGTTTTTGATTTATCTTGTACTCCATCTGGAAATATTACTCCTCTAATAAATTCATCATAATTATTATTTTCATTTTTATGTTTTCTTATATATTCTTCAGCAATAGCTAAATGTATTACATATCCTGGCATATTTATTCTCCTTTTACAAAATACCTCACATAAAACTATGTGAGGTATTTCTCATTTATTTATTATTAGTAGTATTTTCTTCGCTTTTTGGCTCTTGCTCTTGCTCTATTTCTTCATTTTCTGTACTAATTTTTATATTTTGATAACGCTTTAAACCAGTTCCTGTAGGAATTAATTTACCAATAATAACATTTTCTTTTAATCCCATTAAGTTATCAATTTTTCCTTTAATAGCAGCTTCTGTTAATACTTTTGTTGTTTCTTGGAATGATGCTGCTGATAAGAAACTATCTGTTGCAAGTGAAGCTTTTGTTATTCCTAATAATACTCTTTTATAAGTTGCAGGTTTCTTTCCTTCAGCAATTAATTCTTCATTTCTATATTCAACCTCTAATAAATCAACTAATGATGCTGTATAGAATTCTGAATCACCTGGATCTTCTATTCTAACTTTTTTAAGCATTTGTCTTGTTATAACCTCAATATGTTTATCATTAATATCAACACCTTGATTTCTATAAACTTTTTGAACTTCACTAATTATATATGTGTAAACACCTTCTACACCTTTTATAATTAATAAATCAGCTGGATTAACAGAACCTTCAGTAATTTGATCTCCTGCACTTATTACATCTCCATCTTTTACTCTTAATTTTGAACCAAAACTAATTGTATATGTTTTACTATTGTCTTTACTTGTAACAATAACTTCTTTTCTCTTTTTCTCGTCATTAATTTTAACTTTACCATCAATTTCTGAAATAATAGCCATTCCTTTAGGTGTTCTAGCTTCAAACAACTCTTCAACTCTAGGAAGACCTTGTGTAATATCTCCTCCAGCAACACCACCTGTATGGAATGTTCTCATTGTAAGCTGTGTACCAGGTTCACCAATTGATTGTGCAGCTATAATTCCTACAGATTCACCTTCATTTACTCTTTCACGAGTAGCAAGTCCCATACCATAACATTTAGCACATGCACCATGTCTAGCTCTACATTCTAGTATTGAACGAACTTTAACTTTAGTA
>CANQEX010000057.1 GCA_947596225.1 uncultured Clostridia bacterium
AGATTTGAATTATCTTTTGCTATATTTTCTGCTCTTGCTTTTATTTTTGCAATTTCATCTATAAAAATAATACAATCATCTTCTAGATAATCTAAAAGCGTATCTGTTTTTTCGTAAAAACAATCAAAATATTTATCTATTTTTGTTAAGAAATCTCCATTTTTTATTTGATTAATATCTTCATCAACCTTTGTTTTAACAGAATTTGGATATGCTTTTTCCACAATTCTATCACAAACTGTGTTTACATCAGTTTCTAATAAAAATTCATATGCTGGAAAAATTTCAATTTTATCTAACATTTGAACAGTTCTTTGTGTAGCTAAACTAAATTTTCTTATTGAATCTATTTCATCTCCCCAAAATTCAATTCTAACTCCACTATTTACAGAAGTAGCAATATCTACAATTCCGCCTCTTACACTAAATTGTCCTTTTCCTTCTATTAAATCATATCTTTCATATCCTAACAAAACTAATTTTTCTTTTAATTCTTCTAAATCAAAAGTATCTCCTACTTTTAAATTCATAACATTTTTATAAAGACTCTGTTTTGTTATCATTTTTTGCATTGCAGCTTCAATAGTTGTAACAATAATTTTTTTATCTTTTTTTACTAATTTATTTAGTACTGAAATTCTTTTAAATAATGTATCTTTACTTTCTGCAACATAATCAAAACTTATTATATCTCTTTTTGGAAATAACTTTACTTTTTCTCCAAAAAAAGCTAAATCTTTAATAATTTTTTTTGCTTGCATTTCATTATAAGTAATAATACAAATTGGTTTTTCAGAATAAAACTTTGTACTATATGCCATATGAATTTTTCCAACATCTGTTAAACCAGATAGCATAATTGGAGTTGTACCTTTTTTTATTTCAAATAAGTAATCATTGAATTTTTTAACATTAGGTACTACTTTAACTAATGAATTCATTTTTCATCCTTTCTTTAATACTCATAATATATCATTATATATTCATTCTTCCTAATAAATAATAAAAAACATTTATAATTATATACCATTTTTCTTTAATTTTCAATATTTTTCAAGCAAATTACATAATTTTTAATTTAATTATATTCATATATATTTTTTTTATGAATATATAAATATTAATAATATATTTCTTGTTGGAGGATTTTATGAATTTTTTTGTTATTTCTATAAAAAAATATTTTTTTACTATTCTTTTTTTACTATTTACAATATCTCTATTATTATTTTCTAATAATAATTTATTAGCAGCACAAAATGGACTAGCTTTATGGGCAACTAAAGTATTACCTAGTCTTTTTCCTTTTTTTATTGCTACAGAGCTTCTTTGTCAAACTAATTTTACTTATATTTTAGGGAAATTTTTAAATAAATTCATGAAACCAATATTTAATGTTCCTGGAGAAAGTGCCATTGCAATTATTTTAGGCACAATTAGTGGATATCCAGTTGGTGCAAAAGTTGTTTGCAATTTGAAAAATGAAAAAATAATTTCCAAAATTGAAGCAGAAAGACTTATAGCTTATACTAACAATTCTGGTCCTTTGTTCATTTTAGGAACAGTTGGAATTGCTTTATTTGGAAATAAAAAAATAGGTATACTTTTATTAGTATCACATATTTTAGCTTCAATAGCTGTTGGTATTTGTTTTAGTTTTTGGAAAAAAAATAAATTTGATATAAATTATAGAGAATCAAAATTTAATTCTAAACTTGCTCCTATTAAAATTTCAGATATTGGTGAAATTTTGGGAAATTCTATAAAAAAATCTATTTCCACAATACTTTCTATTGGTGGATTTATTGTTCTTTTCTCTGTTATATTATCAATTTTACAAACATCAGGAGCAATAAATATAGCAGTAAATTTTATAAATAATATTACTAATATTCCAAAAGATATTATTTTAAGTTTTATTACTGGTTTTATTGAACTTACAAATGGTGTTAATTTAACTGCATTATTATCTCAAGATTATTATAGAATTTCTATTTTACTAACTTCTTTTTTACTTGGTTTTGGAGGAATTTCCGTACTTTTACAAGTTTATAGCATTATTTCTAAAGAAAATATTTCCATTAAACCATACTTTTATGGAAAATTACTTCAAGGAATTTTTTCAAGCTTATTTACTTTTCTTTTTATTAGCTTTCCATTAATTTTTTGATTGTGATTTTTCTTTTTCTAACATTAAATTATAAACTTCACGTATTGTTGATTCATCATTTTCAACAATAGTTTCATCATTTTCAAGTACTTTAAACATTACTAATTTTTTATAATCTATTGTTATTTCATCTTTAATTTCACCTTCAAGTTTCATTACTAACAAATAAAGTACATCATCTTTTTTTAATGTATCACAAACTAAATATTTATTATTATTTTGATATTGTAAAATACTTCCTTTTTCATATTTACTGAACATAATCTATCCTTTCTTATTAAAACAAATTAATGCTTTAATTTTATTTAATATTTTTTTATACCATTTTTCATTTTTTATTACTAACTCGGTATTTGTTTGTTCTTTACTTTCTTTAACAATATTTCTTTCTATTTTATTATTGAATATATTACTAGAATTATATTTATTTTCATTTCTATCCCATGCTTCTTCAATTCTTTTTTTGCTTTCATCATCAGCCCAATAATTATAGTATAAATAAGCTATAAAATTTTTTGTATCAATACAAATATTTTGTTCTTCTAATTCTTTATTAATATCATATTTAAATTCATAAGTATTACTTGAATAACAATTTACAATATTTTTTATATAATCTGGAACCTTATCATACATATCTTTTCCGACATAATTTAATATTTCTTTTATTTCGATAAGAACTCTATCCATATTTATTGTTTTATTCATTTTAAGTTACCAATTATCTTTCTCTTAGTTTCTCTCATCATTTGATTTATCATCTATTTCCTCTGTCTTTGAACCTTTACCACTTATTTTATTCCAAAAATCTTTTGCAAAAGATTTAAATTTGTGCATAAAAGCATTTATACCATATCTAGTTGTCTTAATAGTTACTTTTTCGATTGAACTTGTAGATATAATTCCTTCTTGTTGTTGACTTTGCGGTTCTATATTATGAACATTACTATCATAATTTAAATCTACAACCTCACGTTCTTCTTTTGGCCACATTTGCATTCCGTCCAAAACACCCATAGGTGGAATGTCTATATAATAATCTGTATCTACTGTACCTTTTGAAGGTGATGGCTCTTTAAATAATTTTTGTGGATTATCTAAAAAATAAAATGTATTATCTATTGCTTCAACATCACTTTCCAAGTTTTTTTCACTATCATCCCATGAATTTGCAATTTGTAATAAATTTATTAAATCCTCATCTGATCTTTCATCAGCAGGATTTGAATATATATCTTTTGCTTTCTTCATATATTCATTAAATAAATTGCTACTACTTTCATACAAAGCTTTTTGATTCATTTTGCACATTTTAATATTTTGTAAAGCTTTTCTTTTATCCTCAATTGTTGCAAATTGATCATCTAATACTTTTCCACTCTCCACAATACTTTGTAATTCATTATTAAAATCTTCAGTTATTTTATTGATTTCTTCCTCATCTTTAACTCTATCATCTTCAGGAATTTTATCATATGCTTGTCGTCCTGCTTCACGACCTAAGCTTTCACCAATAGCCCTTTCTCTAAGGTCAGAAATCAACTTCCCTGGATTTTCTGTTTGTGAAGGTAAATATATAGTACAACATTCATCTATTGTTACAACATATTCTCCTTCTACTTCTTCTACTTTATACCCATAATTTTTATCTGGATTTAAATCTGATACATTTTCTGTATTTTCATAATCTGAACTACTAACATATTTTGTATACTCAACATCCTTAAATGGTGATAATCCTGGTAATCGACTAATTAATGATAATGCACCAAGTCCGTGCTAATACTCCTAGTATTATTGGAATTCCCAATCTTTTTTTATCTTTATCATCATCTTCTTTTTTTGGGCTAATATTATCATCATCTATATGTGCTGAATTTCCATCGTCTATTATATGTTCTGACACTCCACTTCCTATTATATGTCCTGAATCTCCACCTCCTATTATATGTCCTGACTTTTTATCTTCTGGTGGATTTACAATTATATCATCAGCATTATTTACTAAAACAGGAACTATATCTACAGTAGGATCTTTAGGTCTACAAACTTTAATTTTTACTGTTTTTGTTCCTCTTTTTATTTTATATGGTGGGATTGGTCCAGAGGCATAACCTCCACCATTCATTTTATTTAACATTTATATATTCCTCCATTATAACATCTTTATTTTTATGTTAACAATTAAACAAAAAAAATACAATAAAATTATTATAAAATTTATATTACAAGTTTATTACATCATACATAAAAAATAGGAGTATTTCAATTTTTTTGAAATACTCCTATTTTCATTTATTCCTCTAATTTATATTTTTCTCTTGCCACATAACTTGTATGTAGTAATTCGTGAGCTTTATGTCCTCCGGCCTCTCCTAAATATTCTTTATATATTTTCTTTAAAACTGGATTTTCATGTGATTTTCTAAGTACACTTTTTTCATCAATAGTATATAAAGCATTTGCTCTTTTTGATCTTATATCAATACTTGCTCTTTCCTTTGAAGTTCTAATAGGTTGACCTCCACCCATTACACAGCCTCCAGGACAAGCCATTATTTCAACAAATTGATAATCTGCTTTTCCACTTTTGATTTCTTCCATAATTATTTGAGCATTTTTTAATCCTGATGCAACAACAACTTTTACTTCTTTTCCATTTATATTAAGTGTAGCTCTTTTTATTCCTTCTGCACCTCTTACTGGTTCATATTCTAATTTTTCAGCTTCTTTTCCAGTAAGTTTTTCCTGTACAGTTCTTAAAGCAGCTTCCATAACTCCACCTGTTGTACCAAAAATTGCTCCAGCTCCAGTTGCTTCTCCCATTGGATCATCAAAACCAGAATCATCTAATCCTACAAAATCAATATGAGCTTGTTTTATCATTCTTGCAAGTTCTCTAGTTGTAATAACTGCATCTACATCTTTGTATCCTGCTCCTGACATATTATCTCTTGTTCTTTCAAATTTCTTAGCAACACATGGCATTACTGATACAACAAATATTTTACTAGGATCTACATTTATTTTTTCTGCATAATATGATTTTATTAATGCACCAAACATTTGATGTGGTGATTTACAAGTAGAAAGATTTGGTATTAATTCTGGATAATTCATTTCTATATATCTTACCCATCCAGGACTACAAGATGTAATCATAGGAAGAGTTCCACCTTTTGTAAATCTTTCTATAAACTCTGTACCTTCTTCCATTATTGTGAAATCTGCACCAGTATTTGTATCAAATACTTTATCAAATCCTAATTCTTTTAATGCTGTTACCATTTTACCTGCTACATTTGTTCCAATTTCCATTCCGAATTCTTCTCCAAGTGCAACTCTAACAGCTGGTGCAGTTTGAACTACAACATACTTATCTTCATCTCGTAAAGCTCTCCAAACTTCACCTGTAGAATCTTTTTCTTTTAATGCTCCAACAGGACAAGCTTCTATACATTGACCACAAAAAGTACAATTAACATCATTTAAACTTTTATTTTTATAAGTAGAAACTGCAGATGTAAATCCTCTTCCTGTAGAATCAATAGCCCCTATTCCTTGAACTTTTTTACATGTAGCAACACATCTTCTACATAAAATACATTTATTAAAATCTCTTACTATTGCTGGTGATAAATCATCAATTTCATGAACATTTCTATCACCTTTATATCTTATATCGTCTATATAAAATTCTTGAGCTAATTTTTGTAATTCACAAGTACCATTTCTAGTACAAGTTAAACATTCTCTATCATGATTTGAAAGTATTAAGTCTAAAACAACTCTTCTAGCTTCAGTAACTGCTGGTGTATTAGTTTTAACAACCATTCCTTCTTCTACTTTTTGAATACAAGCTGTTGCAAAACCACGTCTTCCTTCAACCTCAACAACGCACATTCTGCAATCTCCAACTTCATTTATATCTTTTAGAAAACACAATGTAGGAATGTCTATATTAACTTTTTTCGCAGCTTCTAATATTGTTGTTCCCTCTTCGACTTGAACACTTTTTCCATTTATAGTTAAATTAATCATACTATTCCCCTTTCTCATTTTTATTCTTAAACATAACCGTAAAAAACAGATTAATAATAGGTATACCAAATATGCAAAATAGTGGTACTCCACTTTCTATATTACCTTTTCGATCAAATACTATATTTCCATCTTCATTTACAGTCACTAGCTGACGAGGTATACTAAGTGCACTATTAAACAATATAATAAAAATTATTAAAAATATAAGTGCACCTATATCTTTTGAAGCCATCTTTTTATTCTTTATTGCACTAATTAATATCTTAATTATAGAAACATATCCTGCTGCCATTGTTAAAAGTAAGATTATTTGAAATATAGCTCCAAATGTATTTATATTACTTTCATTTGAAATCATAAATATAGCCATACTATATAGTATAATTACTAATATTGTCAAAATGTTTAAAGTAACAATTTCTATTCTTTTATTTTTTATATTATATATTAATGATATTATTGATATTATTAAAGGTAGTAATAAATAGCATATAAATAATATTTCCATCTTTCATATTCTCCTAGCTTTTTATTGCATGGAATGGACATTTATTAATACAAGTTCCACATTTAATACATTTTTCTGGATCTATAACATGAGTTTGTTTTACTTCACCTGTAATTGCATCAACTGGACAATTTCTCTTACATAATCCACAACCTTTACATAGCTCTGGATCAATATGTAATTTCATTAATGCTTTACATTCTCCTGCCCTACACTTCTTATCTCTTATATGTTCTTCATATTCATCTCTAAAATATTTAATTGTACTTAAAACTGGATTTGGAGCAGTTTGACCAAGTCCACAAACTGAAGCTTTTTGGATGTTTTTGCACAATTCTTCAAGTTTTTCTACATCTCCTTCTTCACCTTTTCCTTCAGTTATTCTTGTTAGCATATCTAATAATCTTCTTGTTCCAATTCTACATGGTGTACATTTTCCACATGATTCATCAACTGTAAATCCTAAATAAAATTTTGCTAAATTAACCATACATTTTGAATCATCCATAACTATTAATCCACCAGATCCCATCATTGAACCTATTGATTGTAATGATTCATAATCTATTGGTGTATCTAAGTTTTCTTCAGTTATACAACCACCTGATGGTCCACCAGTTTGAGCAGCTTTAAATTTTCTACCATTTGGTATTCCACCACCAATATCAAATACTATTTCTCTTAATGTAACTCCCATAGGAACTTCAACTAATCCTATATTATTTACATTTCCACCTAAAGCAAATACTTTTGTTCCTTTAGATTTCTCTGTTCCTATGCTAGAATACCATTCAGCACCATTTAAAATTATTTTTGTTATATTAGCATATGTTTCAACATTGTTTATCAAAGTTGGTTTTCCAAATAATCCTTCATTTGCTGGGAATGGTGGTTTTAATCTAGGTTGACCACGTCTACCTTCAATAGACTCTAAAAGTGCTGTTTCTTCACCACAAACAAATGCCCCAGCTCCAAGTCTTACCTCTAAATCAAAATCAAATCCTGTATTCCAAATATTTTTTCCTAATATTCCATATCCTCTAGCAGCATCTATAGCTTTTTGAAAACGTTTAACAGCTATTGGGTATTCAGCTCTTACATATATATATCCTTTATTTGCTCCTACTGCGTAACCTGCTATCATCATTGCTTCAACAACACAATGTGGATCTCCTTCTAATATACTTCTGTCCATAAATGCTCCTGGATCACCTTCATCAGCATTACAAACAACATATTTTTGATCACCTTTTGCCATTTTTGTAAAAGACCATTTTTTACCTGTTGGGAAACCAGCTCCACCACGTCCTCTTAATCCTGATGCTGAAACAGTTTCTATAACAGAATCTGGCGTCATTTCAAATAATACTTTTTCTAAAGCTTTATATCCATCAAATGCTATGTATTCATCAATATTTTCTGGATCTATAACACCACAATTTTTAAGTGCTATTCTTTTTTGTTTTTTATAAAAGTTTAATTCATCTAATTGTTTAACTACTTTATTATCTATATCTTTACAAAGTAATCTTTCAACAAGTTCTCCATTTTGAATATGTTTTTCTATTATTTCTTCACAATCTTCTGGTTTAACCATTGCATAAAAAACATCTTCTGGTCTGATAATTACTATTGGGCCTTTTGCACATAATCCAAAACATCCTGTTTGAATTACTCTTACATTTTCAATATGTTTTTCTTCTATTATTTTTCTAAAATTTTCTAATATTTTAGGTGATTTTGAAGAAGTACAACCTGTACCATGACATACTAATATATGTTTTTCTCTAGTATCAGCAGAAGTATTTACTCTTAAGTCTAATTCTTTTCTTTTTTCTTCTCTAATTTTTTTAATCTCTTCTAATGTCTTCATTTTTTCGCTCCCTTCCTAAATTTATTCTTCACTCATATATTTATCTAAAACTTCATCCAATTTTTTTACAGTAGCTTTACCAAAAACTTCATCATTTACTGTAAAAACAGGAGCTAATCCACAAGCACCTATACATCTAGTAGCTTCTAAAGAAAATTTACCATCTTTTGTAGTTTCACCTTCAACAATTCCTAATCTTTCTTTTGCTCTTTCTAAAATTTGTTCAGAACCTTTTACAAAGCATGCTGTTCCTAAACAAATTGCTAAATGGTATTTTCCTTTTGGTTTTAATGTAAATCTTGCATAAAAAGTAATAACTCCATAAATTTCTGCCATTGGTATAGATAAATATTCAGAAATTGCAAGTTGAGCTCTCTCAGGTACATATCCGTAATATTCTTGTACTTCATTTAATATTTGAATTAAGTTGTCCTTATTTTTTTCGTATGAGCTTAATATTTCTTGCATTTTTGAATCTTCTCCTGTACAACCTTCGCATCTAGTATTGTCCATAGTTACCTCCTATATTTTATTTATATAATTTTATTGTCATGCTTAAATCTTCTTTTTGATTATAACACATAAATCGCAAAAAAACACAAAAAAATACATTTTTTTTATTTTTTTAAAAATTTATTAACATTATTTTAACATTTCATTTTTTTACCTTAACAATTTATCCATAAACTGTATATTTCCGTTATAAAATTTGCCTTATTTTACACTATATTCTATTTTGTAATCTAGTTTTTTATGACAATAAAAAAATACCCTAAATGCTAATTTAAAATTAACACTTAAAGCATTTTAAACAATATTAAAATTTTATGCTTATAAATTCTTTTACTTTATCAATCCAATTCATTATTATATCTAAAAAATTATATCCTTTATAATCTGCATATAAATATATAAAAAATAATATTCCTAAAATAATTATAATATTTGATAAAATAGAAAATATTTTTAAGCCATATCTATTTGAAATCAATTTTACTATTACAGCAATAAATACTATAGGTATTGGTACTAAATAAAACATATTTATTTCTCCTTTTCTCGATATTAAATATTATATCACTATATTAAAATTATGTAAAGTTTTTTCTAATTAAGTTAGTGTAAAATAAATTCGGGAAAATAATTTAATAAAAATAAGATACCCACTCAAAATTGTGTTAAAATAATTTT
>CANQEX010000058.1 GCA_947596225.1 uncultured Clostridia bacterium
TAAACACTTAAGTTATTATTTACTTTTATTCCTTCTGCAATTCCACCATTTTGCAATTTATAAATAGAATTAAAGGCAATATTTCTTAGTTCTTCTTCATTATTAGTATAAATGTAATAAGAATTTTTATTCTTTGTCATATCTAATATTGCTGTATTTATTCCTATTGAAGAAAATAATGCAGCTAAATTATTAATTAAGAATGAGGTTCCATTTTTAGGGGCTCCTATAAATGTTACTATTTTCTTATCCTTTGTTAATAAACTATTTAAGTTTGACATAGAATAATCTACTTTTGGTTTTATACTTTCTACTTGTGTTTCATTACTGTTGTTATCATTTTCACTTGAAACTAAATCTTCATCTTCTTCAAAATCTGTTAATAAATCTTCCTCATCATCTGCATCTGGAAGTATATTATCTATAGAATCATCACTATCTATATCATCATTTTTATCTTCATTAATATCATCCAAATCATCTAAATTAGGTAATGTAACTTCATCTGTATATTCATCATCTTCAAAATCATCATCTATACCTATTTCATTAAATTCATCATCTAAATCGTTATCTTCGATTTCATATTCTTCATCTGAATCGTTATCTTCGATTTCTAATTCTTCATCTAAATCATCATCTTCGATTTCATATTCTTCATCTGAATCGTCATCTTCGATTTCTAATTCTTCATCTGAATCGTCATCTTTGATTTCATATTCTTCATCTGAATCATCATCTTCGATTTCATATTCTTCATCTGAATCGTCATCTTCGATTTCATATTCTTCATCTGAATCATCATCTTCGATTTCTAATTCTTCATCTGAATCGTCATCTTCTATTTCTAATTCTTCGTCTAAATCGTCATCTTCTATTTCTAATTCTTCATCTGAATCATCATCTTCGATTTCATATTCTTCATCTGAATCATCATCTTCAATTTCTAATTCTTCATCTGAATCATCATCTTCGATTTCTAATTCTTCATCTGAATCATCATCTTCAATTTCTAATTCTTCATCTGAATCATCATCTTCGATTTCTAATTCTTCGTCTGAATCATCATCTTCGATTTCTAATTCATCATCTGAATCGTCATCTTCGATTTCTAATTCATCATCTAAATCGTCATTTTCGATTTTTGTTTCTTCATCATCTAAACCTGGTAATGGTATTTCATCTAAGTCATCATTTTCATTTAATTCTGTTATCCTTGGAAATACTGAATCATCATCTTCAAAATCATTATTTGCTCCTGGCAAAATTATATCTTCATCTAAATCGTCATCCTCCAATAAAAGCTTATTTTCTTTAACTGGTGGCACTTTTTTTACCTTCTTTTTAGTAGTTACTTTTCCATTGGCATCTTCTTCAACACTCTTTTTTGTTTTTACAACTTTTTTAACTATCTTTCCATCTTTTTTTACTACTTTTTGTTTTGATTCTGGATTATTTGATTTTTTTGTTTCTTTTGTTTCTATTGAATCTTTTTTTAATTCTTGTTTGCCATCAGTAGGATTTTTCTTAATTTTTTTCACTTTTTTTACTCCTTCTGAAGAAATTTTTGATTCATTTTCTTTAGAATCTCTTTCTAGTTTTTTTACTATTTTTTTCTTTTGAATATTATTTTCTTCATCATTTTTTGGAATCTCAATATTTTTTTCAATTCCTTTAGGTCCTCTATTTTTTGAAGTTTTAACAGAAGAAGGAATTACTATAGGTCCACTCATTTTATTTTGATTCATTTTATTTTGAATAATATCGATTTTTATACCAGTTTGTTGTTCATTTTCTTTATTTTTTAATTTATCTCTATTTACCTTTTGAATCATACCATTTGCAGAAATAATTTCTTGATATTTTTTGCAATCATCTTCTAACACAGACTTTACATTATCAGGTAAACAATTTACAATTATTTTTAATTGATCATCAGTATATTGAGAAGCTATATTATTAAAACTATCTGCAAATTTATCTGTATTTTTTCCAAGTTTTTTAAAATGAATTAAAATATTTTGTATTTCTAATTCACTAACTTCTTCTCCAGATTTATTACTATAATTAACATCCTCTGAATCAATTTTATAATATAATTTTGCTTCTTTTTTAACTCTTGGTTTGTTTATTAACTTACAAACTTGCTCCATACTTCTATCAGTTCCTAAAAGAGCATTATAAATACCTATACCGAAAATTTTTACTAAAAATGAACTTCCTTTTGTTCTTCTATCTGTACATATTAGAATAATAGAAGTTTCATTTCCATCTATATCTTGTGCTTCATCACTAATCTCATCTAATTTTTCAAAAATAAATTTATCTATGGTATCATAATTATTTTTTGAAAATGATTCTAAATCTTCACTAATAATTATTCTATCATAGCTTTTATCTTTTTGTATTTCTTTTAATATTGCGTTAAAATAATATACATTTTTATAAGAAAGAATCTCCTTATATTCTTTTTGATATTTCTTAACAATAGCTTCAGAAATATTCTCACTACTAACCGCAAATAAAACTTTCATTTGTTAACCCCTCCAACCATTTACTACAATAGCAAAAATCAATGGTAAAACTTGGCATATTAAACCTATTGTTATAAAAACATACATAAGTTTAAATCCTTTATCTCTAACATCCAATTTTCTTATACCTAGTACAAACTGAAAAACTGAACTAATAGCTATACCAATAAAACAAAATGGTATACTATAAATTCTAATAGCGTTTAATACATAAGCTACTACTCCATAAGTGTTAGAACCATATTTTTCAATATATTCAGCTAACTTTCCTTTAGCAGATTCTTTCATTTCAACTAGTTCCGTAGCTTGTGTTGAATTTAAGACTTCATTTCCTGTGATTGCAAAAACATTTGAAAATATAGATAAAATCCCAACAAGTATTACAAATATTATTACACTCATTAATATTTTTTTAAACATATTTATAAAAATACCTCCTTTAGGCTAATTTCCAATATTATACATATAATATAATACAATATATTGAATAAAATATCAACCTAAAATTGCTAATTTTATGATTTTTTTTACATAATTTTTCATTCTATTATATAAAATAATTTTAATCTTAATATTTATTTTTGTCAAACTTAATTTTACCATTTATTTTAACATTATTAAAAATCAATTATTCTCTTGAAACATATTTTGTATTGCCATCATAATACCAATCTTTCCATATTCATAAGTAAGACCCCCTTGCATATATGCAGTATATGGTTCGCAAACTGGTCCATCACAACTTAATTCAATAGTAGCCCCAGGTGTAAAACTTCCTCCAGCCATAATTTCTTTATATTGATATCCTGGCATATCATCTGGTATTGGAATAACATAAGCCTCTATTGGTGAACCTTTTTGAACTCCTTGACAAAATTTAATCAATTTATCTGCTGATTTTAATTCAATTGTTTGAATTATATCTGTTCTCTTCTCATCATATTTAGGACTTACTCCTTCAAATCCAAATTTTTCTAACATTCTACTTGCAAAAGTCATTGTTTTTAAAACACTAGCTACTACAGATGGAGCCATAAAAATTCCTTTATAATAGGATAATAATTGATTAAAATTAGCTCCTAAATCTTTTCCAATACATGGTGCCGTAAGCCTTTCAGCGATAAAATAAATTAAATCTTTTCTTCCAACTATATATCCTCCACTAGTAGCAATTCCCGCACCTAAATTTTTCATTAAAGAACTAACAAAAATATCTGCTCCAACCTCTGTAGGTTCTTTATCTTCCACAAATTCACCATAACAATTATCCACCATTACAATAATATTTGGATTTATATTTTTTATTTTTGTAATTACTTTTTCTATTTTATCTATGCTCAAACTTTTTCTTTGAGAATACCCTCTAGAACGTTGAATTTCAATTAATTTGATATTTCCTAGTTTTACACGTTGTTCAATTTTATCATAATCAAAATCATTATTTATAAGTTCAATTTGTTCATATTTTATTCCATGTTTTATTAAAGAATTCTCACTATCTCCTGAAATTCCTATAACACTTTTTAATGTATCATATGGCTCACCTGAAATACTAATCATAGTATCTCCATATTTTAATAATCCAAATAAAGTTATTGCTATTGCATGTGTACCAGACATTATTTGTGGTCTAACTAAAGCATCTTCTGCACCAAAAATTTGTGCATATATTTTTTCTAACTTTTCTCTTCCACCATCATAATATCCATAACCAGTTATTTCATTAAAATCTGTTGTTGAAACTTTATTATCTTGAAATGCTTTTAAAACTTTACTACTACATTTCATACAATTTTCATCATAGCCTTTAAAAATATTTTTTAATTCTTCTTCAGTTTCTTTTGCTATATTAATTATATTTTCACTTATTCCAAATTCTTTATACATATTACTTTTCTCCTTAAATTTCTTAAAATAGTATATAATTTATTTTATGTTATGTCAATTTAATAAAACATATTAAAAGCAGAATTTATAAATAAATCCTGCTTAAATAACATTTAATTATTAGAATAAGTTGTAACTTCTATGTTTTCAATAACAACATCTTCTACTGGTTTATCTTCTTGACCATTTTCTGTTGTATGTGTTTCAACTTTTGCTATTTTATCAACTACATCCATTCCTTCATATACTTGACCAAAAACAGTATATTGTTTATATAATGATAAATATCCACCATATTCTTTATATTGCTCTAACAAATTATCTGAAAGATTATAATATGTTTTTAAAAGGTTTGATGTTTGTTCATTGTAATTTGCCTGTGTTATAAAAAACTGACTTCCTATGCTATTTGGTTGTGAAGACATTGCCATACATAACGAACCTCTATATGGAACTAAATTATCATTTAGTTCTACACCAAATCCTTCTCCCCATATACTTTCTCCTCCAGTTCCATCTCCTTTTGGATCTCCACCTTGTATCATAAATTCATCTATAACTCTATGAAATGTTAGTCCATTATAATAGCCCTCTTTTGCATGTGTTGTGAAATTCTCAACAGCTTTCGGTGCAACTTCTGGAAAAAATTTAACTTTTATATCTCCAAAATTTTTCACATGAATTGTAGCTACTGTATCGCCCTGATTTGGCATTGCCATTTGTTTTTCAGCAGCAGTCTTATAATCAATATTATTATCATTATTTGTTTCTTTTGTTGTATTAGTTATAGTACCTAATGTATTAGTTGTTTTTGATTTATTATTAAAAGTATCTTCATTTTTGTTATTTCCACATCCTGTTAATGAAAATAACATTATAATCATAATTACACTTGTTAAAAAATATTTTTTTTTCATTTTTTTCTCCTTTTCTTATTAATCAAAATATGAACTTATTTCATCCATACCATAAAAATTATTTTGTCTAAAAATATCATATGCCACAATTGCAACTGAATTAGATAAATTTAAAGATCGTAGATTTGGTCTCATAGGAATTCTTATTGTTTTATCAAGATATTTTTTTAAAATATCTTCTGGTAGACCTTTTGTTTCCTTACCAAATAAAACAAAAATCTCATCCATTTCTGAATAATCTATATTTGAATATACCTTTTTCCCTTTAGTTGTAACAAAAAACATATTATTTTCTTCTGGTTTATATTTATCTAGAAATTTATTAAAACTAGTATGCTCTTCTATTTCTAATTTATCCCAATAATCAAGTCCTGCACGTTTAACTTCTCTTTCTGAAATGGAAAATCCTAATGGGTATACTAAATGAAGCTTTGCTCCTATAGCTGCACATGTTCTTGCAATATTACCTGTATTTTGAGGAATTTCTGGTTCAACTAAAACAATATTTAATTTCATTTTTTTCACCCTATATTATTTCATTTTCTTTTAAAATTTTATAAACTCTATCTATTGGAAGCCCTATAACACTCATATAGTTTCCTTCTATTTCGTCTATATATTTTGCAAAACAACTTTGTATTGCATAAGCTCCAGCTTTATCATACGGCTCTTCTTGATCTACATATTCTATAATTTCATAATCCGACATTTTATTAACTGTTACATCTGTTTTTACAATCTCTTTAAATTCTTTGTATTCACCTTTATCTTCTATTAAGATTGCCAAACTAGTATACACAGTATGAACATCATCTTGCAATTCCTTTAGCATTCTCAAAGCATCATTTCTATCTTTTGGTTTTCCATATACTTTATTATCTTTTACTACTATTGTATCAGCACCAATAATTGCTCTATCACCTTGAGTATTATTGAATACATTAAATGCTTTTTTATATGCTAATTCCTTCGCTTGTTCCTCTATATCTCCTCCACTTTTTATTTTTTCTTCTGCTATTTTACTAGGTAATACTTCAAAATCTATATTGGCTAATTCTAATAAAGCTGCTCTTCTTGGTGATTGTGATGCTAAAATTACTTTCATAATTTATACCTCTTTTTATATTTTTTATAATTATATATTTAAAAAATATTACTGTCAATTACTGAATTTTTATAAAAAAGTGCAAAGAGACCCACAGAGGGTCTCTTCAGAAACAATACAGCAGTTACGGCAAGCCTAAAAACCTAACTTGCATTTTAGCTTTTGGAAAAAGCTTATTTTATTTTTTTTCTCCTCCTTTGTTTTTTTCTTTCCATCCTCCTCCAGCTCGGCAATTTCCTTTTTTGTAGCTTCGATTTCCATTCTCAAGTTGATTACTCTCCCATGTGCTTCAACCAAAGAAGACTCCAGGTCAATAACCTTTTTCTTGAGTGATATTTTCTTCCACTCTTTAAGAATGCCTATAGCTTCAAGGATTTCTTTTACTTGCTCTCGAGTTTCTAAGCTGTATGACTTGTCTGCATAACGCAGTTCAAAGTTGAACTGTTTGGAAAAATCTTTCCAATCTATTTCTGCAAACTTATCAGGATTGTTAAGTAGCTCCACATTCAGTTTCTTAGGAATTGTTACACAACAAGTTCCTTTATAATCTGGAGTTATTATTACCGTATGTTCCGGTAAGTCGGAACATACCAATCCTTTCAGCTTAACTCCTAATTTCTTTTCTGCCCTCTCAGATAGAGCTTTAAAGAGCTTAACCCGATAATCCACCTCCGGGATTTCACTTGCAAAAACTCCCATTATCTGAATCGGACATCCTTGTGCAAAACAATTCTTACACTGTTCTGCAGTAGGCGTTGCTCCGGCAATCCTTTTTCCTGTTCGGCAAGAGAGTATATTCAAATATCTGCTTATCTTAGCAGTATCATGAATACCTTTACCGCTTTCAAGAGGTTGCCAGAAACTTCCTCCTATCATAGAACCTCCGCCCCAATAATATCCAAAACACCATCGAGAATTTTCGATATAATCTTCAGGATTAATATCTCCATTCTCAAGTGCTTCAAACTCCTTATAAGGAATCACTATAAAAGCTGGTCCCCTATAATGAATTAAGAACAGTGGCCGTCCCTCCTGCATAGACTTGGCAGGAATGTAATAATGCCATCCTACCTTGTCTGAATGGATATCCTCCTCTCTTACAGAAAATCCCGCAAGCTTACTAACAACAGTTACAAATTCTTTCTTCCAATTCTTTACTTCTTTCATGTTTTTTCTCCTTTTTATAAAATATTTGATTAAATTGTAACTATCTGCTGTTTTTGTTTCTTTTTTTACCTCCTAAAATTATTTCTTTATGCTACCCAGCAGATGCCGATTTTTAATCGAGGTAATATAAAGATTTTACAATTTAATTATATCACATTTTATGTTAACTTGCAATTTGAATCATTTTTATAACTTTTATATTTATCTAAAATTTTCTAGTCTTAATAAATATTATTTGTTTATAATATTTATATATAAAAAATCTTAGGATTTTTTCCTATTTTCGTTTAAAACACCTATATATAAATAAAAATTTTAAAACTTTTTAAAACTTATATTATTTAGTTGAAAATTTTATAAGCTTATGTTAAAATTTGTAAATGAAAATTTAATAAATTTATATATTTTATTTTGTACAAAAAGGAGGAAATTATGAAATTCGAACAATGGAAAAATTTTAACTCAGGTTCTTGGGAAGATGAAATTAATGTAAGAGATTTTATTCAAAAAAACTATACTCCTTATGAAGGTAATTCCTCTTTCCTATCTGAGGCAACCAAAAAAACAAAAGATCTTTGGAATGAAGTTTTAGAATTATATAAAAAAGAAAGAGAAGCTGGTGGAGTTTTAGAAATATCAAATGATATTGCATCTACAATTTCAAGTCATGAAGCTGGATATATAGATAAAGACTTAGAACAAATTGTTGGTCTTCAAACAGAGAAACCTTTAAAAAGAGCTATAATGCCAAATGGTGGTATAAGAATTGTTGAAAAGTCATGTGCTGCATATAATAAAAAAGTATCTGACAAAATAGAAGACATTTACCATAATTATAGAAGAACTCATAATGATGGTGTATTTTTAGCATATACCCCTGAAATAAGAGCTGCTAGAAGTTCCCACTTAATTACAGGTTTGCCTGATGG
Organism: uncultured Clostridia bacterium; assembly: GCA_947596225.1. GTDB lineage: Bacteria > Bacillota > Clostridia > TANB77 > CAG-508 > Scatovivens. The sequence goes on from CANQEX010000058.1 coordinate 8,540, forward strand.
ATATGGTCGTGGAAGAATAATTGGTGATTATAGAAGAGTTGCACTTTATGGTATTGATTTCTTAATAGAAGAAAAAAAGAAAGATTTTGAGCGTCTTGCTTTTAATAATATAAATGAAAATATAATTAGAGAACGTGAAGAGCATCAAGATCAAATATCAGCACTTCAAGAATTAAAAGTTATGGCAGAAAAATATGGTTTTGACATTTCAAAACCAGCTTCTAATGCAAAAGAAGCTGTTCAATGGACATATTTTGGATATTTAGGTGCTATTAAAGAACAAAATGGTGCTGCAATGAGTCTTGGTAGAACTTCTACATTTTTAGATATATATTTTGAAAGAGATATAAAAGCAAAAATACTAACAGAAGCTGAAGCTCAAGAAATAATGGATCATTTTGTTATGAAATTAAGAATGGTTAGATTTTTAAGAACACCTGAATATGATGAGTTGTTTAGTGGTGATCCTGTTTGGGTTACTGAAAGTATTGGTGGTATGGGAATTGATGGAAGAACTTTAGTTACTAAAAATTCTTTTAGAATTCTTCATACACTTGAAACTTTAGGACCTGCTCCAGAACCAAATTTAACAGTTTTATGGTCTACAAGATTGCCTAAAGGATTTAAAGATTATTGCTCCAAATTATCTATAAATACAAGTTCTATTCAATATGAAAATGATGACTTAATGAGAGAATACTGGGGCGATGATTATGGAATAGCATGTTGTGTATCTGCTATGAGAATTGGTAAACAAATGCAATTCTTTGGTGCTAGAGCAAATCTTGCAAAAACATTGTTATATGCTATAAATGGTGGTAGAGACGAAAAATCTGGTAAACAAGTTACAGATAAAATGCAACCTATTACTTCTGAATATTTAGATTTTGATGAAGTTTGGGAAAAATTTGAAAAAATGTCTGAATGGGTTGCTAGAGTTTATATGAATGCTTTAAATATAATCCATTACATGCATGATAAATATTGCTATGAAAAATTAGAAATGGCTTTACATGACAAAGATATTTTTAGAACTATGGCTTGTGGAATTGCTGGTTTATCAATAGTTGCAGACTCATTTTCTGCTATGAAATATGCAAAAGTAAAAGTTATTAGAGATGAAACTGGACTTGCTGTAAACTATGAAATTGAAGGTGATTTTCCTAAATATGGAAATGATGATGATAGAGTTGACCAAATTGCTGTTGATA
>CANQEX010000059.1 GCA_947596225.1 uncultured Clostridia bacterium
GGAATTGAAGAAAAATATGGAGTAACTGCAGCAGCAGTTGCAGCACCAGCAGCTGGAGGAGCAGCTGAAGGTGGAGCAGCTGAAAAATCAGAATTTGATATTGTATTAACAGAAGCTGGTGGAAATAAAATAGCTGTAATTAAAGTTGTTAGAGATGTTACAGGATTAGGATTAAAAGAAGCTAAAGAATTAGTTGATGGAGCTCCAAAAACAGTTAAAGAAGCAGTTGCTAAAGAAGAAGCTGAAGAAATTAAAGCTAAATTTGTTGAAGCTGGAGCAACAGTTGAATTAAAATAGTTTATTAAAAACTTTGAAAAGTAGGCCTTATCCAAGGTCTATTTTTTTTGAAATTGACAAATTTTAAAAAATATAGTATTCTAATATATACAATTATAGAAAAGTAGAGGAATTTATGAAAAAAATAATAATAGCTTTTATAAGTTTTTTTATATTAATACTTACATTTACAGTAATTATTTTGTTTTTTAAAACAGAAACTACAGAGAAAAATGATAAATTTGAAATTGTAGCTACATTATTTCCACAATATGATTTTGCAAAACAAATTGTAGGAGATAAAGCTGAAGTTAAATTATTATTAAATTCTGGAGTAGAAACACATAATTATGAGCCAACAGTAAAAGATATGGTAAATATTTTAAACAATGCAGATATATTTCTTTTTACAGGAACTGATTTAGAGCCTTGGACACAAAAAATAGTATCAAATTTACAAGAAGTAAATTGTGAAATAGCAGATATTTCTAAAAATATTGATTTAATAACTATAGAAGACTTTGAAAAAAAATATGTTAATTCTGAAATTATTTATGAAGAACATGAAGGGGAACATAAGGAAATTTATGATGAACATATTTGGTTAAATCCACAAAATGCTATTATAATGTTAGAAAATACTTTAGAAGTAATTTGTAAGGTAGATCCAGAAAATACTAATTATTATAAAGAAAATGCTGAAAATTATAAAAAACAAATTTTAAAAATTGATAATCAAATAAGAGATATTGTAAATTCATCAGAAAGAAAAGAAATAGCTGTTGGAGGAGAATTTGCGTATGCATATTTAGTTACAGAATATGGATTAAACTTTGTAAGTGTATATACAAATTGTGGTGAGGGAGAAGATCCTAGTATTGAGAAAGTAAAATCTGTAATTGATTATATAAATAAACATAAATTACCAGTTGTTTATTATGAAGAATTAAGTGAAGGAACTGTTGCTAAAATGATTGCAGAAGAAACAGAAGCAAAGCCTTTAGTTTTATATTCAATTCATAATGGTAAAGCTGATGAAGATTCATATGTTTCTTTAATGCAAAAAAATATAGATAATTTAAAAAAAGGCTTATAAAATTGATGGAAGGAGATATGATTTTATTCATATAAAAGAGAAATGACTATATTAGAAGTAGAAAATTTAAAAGTTTTATATTCAAATCATACTGCAATTCAGAATATAAATTTTAAAATTGAAGATGGAGAATATGTTTGTTTAGTAGGAGAAAATGGTTCAGGTAAGAGTACTTTATTAAAATCAATTGTTGGTTTATTAAAACCAGAAGAAGGAGAAATTAATTTAAATATTTCTTTAGATCAAGTATCTTATTTATCACAAACTAATTTAAAAGATTTAGATTTTCCTGCAACTTCAAAAGAAATTATAATGTCAGGAGTTCAAAAACACAATAAATTACCTTTTTATACAAAAAAAGATAAAGAAATTTATGAAAAAGTTGTAAAACAATTAAAAATTGAGGATTTACAATTTAAAAGAATTGGAGATTTATCAGGTGGACAAAAACAAAGAGTATTAATAGCTAGAAGTTTAGTAAGAGAACCTAAACTTTTAATATTAGATGAACCAGCAACAGGCTTAGATTATAATATAACAAAAGAATTATATAAAATATTAGAAAATCTAAATAAAGAAAATAAAATGACAATAATAATGGCAACACATGATTTAGATGAATTAAATGAAATTAAACCAAGAATAATTTCTATAGCAAAAACAATTAAGTATGACGGAAATTTTGAAGGTTGGAAAGGATTTTAAAATGAAAGAAATTGTAGATTTATTATCTTATACATTTATGCAAAGAGCAATTCTTTGTGGAATAGCAATATCCTTTTCTGCAGCATTAATTGGAGTTATTCTTACTTTAAAAAATTATTCAATGATAGGACATGGTTTAGGAGAAGTTGGTTTTGCAGCTTTAACATTGGCTGTTGCGCTAAATTTACCACCAATTACTGTTTCAATACCAATAGTAATTATTGCAGCAATTATTATAATGTTAATAAGTCAAAAAAAAGGAGAGTCTGCAGATATAATAATAGCTTTAGTTGCTACGGGTGCACTAGCTATAGGTGTAATTATAACTTCATTTACTAATGGTTTTGGAACAGATACTTATAATTATATGTTTGGTAGTATTTTAACAATGACTAAATCTGATGTAATTTTAAGTATTGTACTTACAATATTATCTATTGGAATTTATATTGTATTTTATAATAGATTGTTTTTAATAACTTTTGATGAAAAATATGCAAAAGCTTCTGGAATTAATGTTACACTATATCAATTTTTAATTGCTTTAATAACTGCTTTAGTAGTTGTTGTTGGAATGAGAATGATGGGAACAATGCTTATATCAAGTTTAATTGTATTTCCAGCAATTATTTCTAAAAAATTTACAACAAGTTTTAAAGGATTAGTTGTAATGTCTGTTTTAACATCTATAATCTGTTTCTTAATAGGTATATTTGTATCATTTTTCTTAAATATGCCTACAGGTGCTGGGATTGTTTTTGTATATATAATTTTACTTGCAATAAGTAGTATTTGTTGTAAACTTGCAAAAATATAAAATAAAGGAGGAATTTTTATGATACCAGAAAAATTAAAAGTAGGGGATGAAGTTAGAGTTATAGCTCCATCAAGAAGTATGGCAATTTTAGGAGAAGATTGTAAAAAAATTGCTACAGAAAGATTAGAGAAGTTAGGATTAAAAGTTTCTTTTGGTAAATATGTTATGGAATCAGATGAGGACTATATGTGTGGTTCTGTAGAACATAGGGTAGAAGACTTAAATGAAGCTTTTAGAGATAAAAATGTAAAAGCTATTTTAACTGTAATTGGAGGTTTTAACTCAAATCAAATTTTAGATTATATAGATTATGAAGCAATAAAACAAAATCCAAAAATATTTTGTGGTTTTTCAGATATAACAGCATTATCAAATTCAATTCATGCTAAAACTGGTTTAGTAACATATTCAGGACCTCATTATTCAAGTTTTGGAATGCTTAAAGGTTTTGAATATGAACTTGAATATTTTAAAAAGATGTTTTTTCAAGCTGATGAGTTTGAAGTTGTTTCATCAAAAGAGTGGAGTGATGATCCATGGTTTATAAATCAAGAAAATAGAGAATTTATAAAAAATGATGGTATGTTTGTTATAAATGAAGGAGATGCAGAAGGAAATATAATAGGTGGTAATTTATGTACATTAAATTTATTACAAGGAACACAATATATGCCAAATATAGAAGATAAAATTTTGTTTTTAGAAGATGATGATTTAGCTGGAAAAATATTTTTAATGGAATTTGACAGAGATATCCAATCATTAATTCATATGCCAGAATTTAAAAAAGTAAGAGGTATAGTATTAGGTAGACATGAAAAAGCTACAAATATGACAAAAGAAAAATGGATTAAGATGGTAAAAAATAAACCAGAGCTAAAAAATATACCTGTAATAGCAGGTGCTGATTTTGGACACACAACACCAATAATAACTTTTCCTGTTGGAGGTTATGCAAAATTACATGCTGGAAAAGATGGAATAAAATTAACTATTAAAGGGTAATAAATTATGATGTATGAATTTGAAGTTATTGGAGATATAAAAGGAAAAGCAAGACCAAGAGTAAATACTTATACTGGTCAAGCTTATACTCCTTCAAATACAAAAGATTATGAAATGCTAATAAAACAGTATTTTAAAATAAAATATCCAAAATATGAACCAATACAAGGAAGAGTTTTTGTAAAGATAATTGCTTTTTTTAAAATTCCAAAAAATAATATTTCTAAAAAAGAAAAGGAATTAATTTTGGAAGGTAAAATGAGTCCAACTAAAAAGCCTGATATAGATAATATAGTTAAAATAGTATTAGATGCAATGAATAAAATGGCATTTAAAGATGATAATTTAATTACAAAATTAGAAGTTGAAAAAGTTTATGCAGATGAAGAAAAAATATATGTTAGAATAGAAGAATATTAAAAATAATACCACTAATTCAAGGGTTAGTGGTATTTATTATATTATAGTAGTTCTAGTACAAACTTTAAATGAATACACTTTAACAAAAGTAATTCATTTGGAGGTTTTCGAAAGGTATGAAAGGATTATCTATAGAAGAGCGTGCAATAGCTGTTGCACAATATATAATTGAAACTGAAGATACTGTTAGAGGTGCTGCTAAGAAATTTGGAATTAGTAAAAGTAGCATACATAAAGATGTAAGCCAACGTCTTTTAAAGATTAATTACCCTTTAGCAATGGAGGTAAGAAAAGTTTTAGATAAAAATAAGGCTGAAAGACATATAAGAGGAGGCCTTGCTACAAAATTAAAATATAGTCATGAGAAAAAAGAAAGCTGTTAAAATAAGTAAAAATCATATGTTACAAAAATGAAATAAATTTGTAACTTAAATGATAATTAAAGTATATAAATCCTTGTAATTATTCATATGAAAGAGTTTGAGAGTAAAATGATATTCCGACACATTTTGACAATCCAGCCTACCTGTGATATAAAAAATACATCAAATCTAAAGAAGTAGGTGATTGAAAAATGGGAATTTACAGATCAGAAATTGCAGACTTAAGAAAAAATATTGGAGAAAACATAGGACAAAAAATAATTATTAAGGAGTCACCTGGAAAAAGAAGTAAACCTCAAGAAAAGTCAGCAATAATAGAAAATGTATATCAAAGTTATTTTAGAGTAAAATTTGAAGATGCTAATAGAGTAGGGTCTTATAATTACACAGATTTATTTACAAGATCAGTAGAGGTAAGTATGTACAATGGAGAAACTTATGAACCACTAGTACAGCCTCAAATAGAAATTAAAAAAACAAGAGTTCAAGAAACAGTAGAAAATTCCTAATTTTTTAGGAATTTTTTTTTGATTTCCTCATATACATGGTATAAATAGATATCATTGAAGGAGGATATTTTTATGGAGAAAAATACAGTAGTTATAAATAAGAAAACTGCAAGTACAACTAAAATATTAGAAGTTTATGGAGATATTATTGTTCCAGATATAAAACCAGATATTGTAAATGTTATAAACACTAATGGAACTGCCTATATTTATAAAAAAGATATTACAACTGGAAGAGTTAGAGTTGATGGAAATGTAGATACTTATATTGTATATTTAGCAGATAATGGTGAAACAAGAAGTATACAAACTACATTAACTTTTGCAGAAAATATAGAGGAAACAAATATTTCTGATAAATCTTTTTCAAAAGAAAATATTGTACTAGAAAATATTGAAGCTAAAGTTTTAAATGAAAGGAAATTAAGTATTAAGGCAAATGTAAAAATTAAAGCTGAAATATATGAAAAAAGTGAAATAGAAATTACAAGTGAGTTTAATGAAATTGAAGGAGTAGAAAAATTAAAAGAAAATTTAGAAATAAAATCAATAATTGGGACAAATAAAGTAAAAACTTCAATTAAAGAAAATATTTCAGTAGATAATAATTATCAAGTAGCTGAAATTTTAAAAACAGATGTAGAAATTTCAAATTTAGAAAATAAAATAAGTTATAATAAAGTTTTAGCAAAAGCTGATGCGAATATAAAAATAATTTTTTTAGCTGAAGATGGAAAAATAGGTGTAACAGAGACTACTATACCAGTTATGAGTTTTATAGATATGGAAAAAATAACAGATCAAAATATTTGTAATGTTGAATATAATATTAGAAATATGTTATTTAAGGTAGAAAATACTAGTATAAATTGCCAAATTGATTTTGAAGTACAATGTGATGCGTATGAAAATAAATCTATAGAAGTTATTCAAGATATGTATGGAATAAAAAATAATATAGACTTTACTAAAAGAGATGTTGAAGTTCAAGTAAATAGTAATGATAATTTTGAAAAAGTAAATATAAATGAAAAAATTTTAGTTGAAGATGTTTTAAATATTTTTGATGTAAATTGTTTGATTAAAGTAGTAAATACAAATAAAATAGGAAGTTTCTATAATTATGAATGTGAGTTAAATTTAAGTATATATTATGAAGCAGATAATAGAAATGGATTAAATGTAAAAAATATTACATTGCCATTTATAGTAAAATTTGAAGGTGATGATGGCGATTTAGAATTCAATATATCAAAAAAACAATTCACAATTAATAATGAAAATGTGGATTGTGATATTGAAATTTTATCTAAAAAGACAAATAATAATTCAAAGAGAATAACTATAATAGAAGATGTAAAATGTAGTGATATTGAAGAAGATAATGAATATAAAATGTACATGTATTTTGTAAAAAATGGAGATACTTTGTGGAAAATAGCAAAGAAATTTAAAGTTTCTTTAAATGATCTTATTTCGATAAATAAGCTTGAAGAACCTGATAAGATTAATATAGGAGATAGACTTTATATTATGAAATAAAGACGGGAAACCGTCTTTTATTATTGGAGGAGATATGAAGGATAAACTATATTCAAGAAAAAGAATTAGATTACCAGACTTTAGAAAAGTAAATAGTTTTAAAATACTTTTACTAATATTACTGTTTACTATAATAATAGTAGCAATAATATTTTATGTTTCTGCGTATCCTGTGTTTAAAGTATCATGTGAAACTGCAGCAGCATCTAAAGGAAATAAAATTATAAATGATGAAGTAAGTAAAATAATGAAAAATTACACATATAATGATTTAATTAATATAGATAAAGATACAAATGGTAAAATTAGTTTGATAAAAGCAAATTCAGTTTATATAAATCAAATTGTAAGTGACATAACTTCTAATATTCAAAAAGAATTTGATAAAATTCCTAGAATAACAGTATTTATCAATATGGGAGCTGTTAGTGGAATTAGTATTTTAAAAAATATAGAACCTAATTTTGAAGTAGAACTTGAAAGTGCAGGAAATATAGATGCAACTATAAGAACAGAATTTACTTCTGTTGGGATTAATCAAACACATCATAAAATATTTTTAAAAATAAATGCTAGAGTAGGAATTCTAACACCTTTTGATACATTTGGTAAAGATATAGATACAGAAGTTTTATTAACAGAAGCTGTTATTGTTGGAGAAGTTCCAGATACCTATTATAATTTAGAAGGTATTACAAAACCAGATGATACATATAATTTTATGGAATAAAAAACTGACTTTAAAAGTCAGTTTTTTTATGCTTGAAATATACAATTTTTATTAATTGAAATAAACTTATTGTAAAATTTAAAATTTCACTCATATAAATTGAAATAATATATCCTATTAATCCAAGTTTAGGTACAAAAAAGTAAATAAAACTTACACTTATAATTAAATCAAAAATATTTATAATCATAACACCAACTTGAGCATCTAAACCTCTTAATATACTATCAACAACAGTATCAACATAAATGAATGTTGCAAGTGGAGCTAGAATTTTTATATAATATCCAACTGAAATATCTTTATATACTAAAAATCCAAGTTTGTTAGAAAATATAAATAATAAAATAGTTAATCCTAATGCTGATCCTCCAATTAAAAAAAGTAGTATTCCAGTCATTTGCTTTGTACGTTTATAATCTTTTTTTGCATTATATCTTGCAAATTCAGGAATAAGCAAACTTGAAAATGATTTTACTAAAATATCTGGAAACATTATAATAGGTAGTGCCATACCATTAATTATTCCGTATTTTGAAAGTGACTCACTACAATTTATACCACTTTTTTCTAAACTTGAAGGTATAATTAATTGTTTTAATGTTGTAAGACCTGAACGAATATAAGATGTTATAGCAATTGGAATTGATATTCTAATAATTCTATGTGTATAGTTATTATTTTTAATAATTTCAACAGAATTGTTATATTTGCGTTTATCAAACATGTAAATTATATATATGTAGATAAATGATATTACTTCAGAAGTTACATCTCCTAAAATTAAAGCAAAACAAGCGTAATTAAGTCCAGCAGGTAGTAAAAGATTAATAATAAATGCAGTTATTAAAACTTTTGAAACATGTTCTATAAATTGCCCTATAGCATTTTTATAAATTCTACGAACTCCTGCAAAATATCCAGAAATTGCTGATGACATTGATATTAAAGGAAGTGCTAAACAAATTAGATAAATAACCGATTTATCAACTTTATTATGTAAGCATTTTGTTATAATAAAATCTGTATTAGCAAAAAAAATAAAACTTGTAGCTAAACTTGTTATTAAAGTTATATAAAGACATCTTTTCATAACTTTTTTAATACCACCATTATTATCAAGAGCAAGTTCTTCTGAAATAACACGTGTAACTGCTAAATTGATTCCTGATGTTGCAAGAGTTATTCCAAAAAGATATACAGACATAATAAGTTGAAAAATTCCTAAATGTTCAGATCCAATTTTTTGTGCAATGTATGCTGTAAAGTAAATATCAATTAATCTAAAAATTACAGATGTTATAATAAGCACTGAAGTGTTGAAAATAAAAAATTTGAAGCGTTTCAATTTTGGTTAATCTCCTTTTTTAGAGTATATGATTTTTAAGAAAAAATAGAAGTAAAATTAAAATGTATAAATTTTCAAATTTTAATAAATAATATAAATAAATAATTTACGAAGAGGTGCGAAATGGAAGAAGATCAAATGAAAAAGTTGTATGAGATTTTTGAAGATTATGAGATTACAAGTGATATATTAAATGATATTAATAAAATTCAAACAATGATAGAAGATAATAATTATGATAAAGATTTAATTATAAATATAGAATCAAAGTATTCAGTTGAAAGTATGTTTTTAATGGATTTGGAACATTCACAAAAAACAAATAATATTGGATTTGATGATAATTATGAAGATCCAGATTTGCAAGTTTTAATAAATTTAAGAGATCGTTTGTATATTATAGGTGTATATAAAATATTAAAAGAAGAGGGAAGAGAAATAACAAAAGAGATTATAGATGGTAATTTTGGGGATTTAGTAAAATTAGTTGATAAGTTATAGGAATATCGAAGATACTTTCCTATTGTATAAAAAGAACACACCCCATCGACAGATCGATGGGGTGTGAGAAAGTTTACAACCACCAAGCCAGGCTCCCAAGGCCTTGGATTGCTTCCAGAATGTCTGGAAGAAGCTCTCCGAGCCTTAGGTGTACGAGGTTTGAGAGTAAAGACAACAAAATCTTTACTGATATCTCGTACAACTGGCTCCAGCCAACAAACCAGGCATATACTGCCGGGAACTGGCTGGGGAACTCCGGCCAAATGGTTTGGGTTGTCATCTGTAGGATAAACCCTATTACTGCATAAACAGTAGATCTCCTACAGATTGCCACCAGTGCCCGATTTATC
>CANQEX010000060.1 GCA_947596225.1 uncultured Clostridia bacterium
GGTAGTTTTTAACTACCGCTTGGTTTCTCTTAAAGGATATTTATTGTTTACTTTTCAATGTACTTTTTTAATTTTAAGTTCACCCTGTGAACGAGATTAATTTTAACACAAATTATATTATATTGTCAACACTTTTTTTTAAATTTTTATAGTATTTTTTTAATTTTTTTTGTGTTAATTAAAAATAATTTTAATGTTACTTTCTTATGACGACTAACACTTATTTTAGCACCATTATTTATGGTTGTCAACAACTTTTCTTAAAATATTTTTTTATTTATATTTTATGCCAAATTATGTCGTTAATTGTCACTTTTTTTCACACAACGATACCTATTTTAGCACCATTTATTTATGTTGTCAATACTTTTTTTTACCAATTTATATAATAATTTTCTGCATGTTTTACCATATGCCAAATATTGCCTTCTCCAGCAAATTTTTCTAAATCATAAAAATCTTCTGAAACATCTACCCATAATAACTCATTTACTTCTTTTACTAATTTTACTTCCTTTTTAAGAATTCCTATAAATACTTCTAATTCCATATCTTGTATATCATATTGGAAATTCATTAAATGATTTAATATAATATCATTTTTTGTTATACCTGTTTCTTCATTTAATTCTCTATATGCAGAACTTAATTCATCTTCATTTTCTTCTACTTTTCCACCAACTAAATTTAATTTTCCTTTATATGGATTTTTAGCTCTTTTACACATAAGTATTTTATCTTTATTCTTATTAAATACTAATATTACATTTAATTTTTTCATAAAGCACCTCTACTATGTTAAAAATAATAAGGTGAGAATATCTTAACTCTCACCTTATATATTTTTTTATCTATTTAAACCTTTTCTTCCTGCATAAATTGCAACATCTGCTAATTGATTTTCTATATTTAATAATCTATTGTATTTTGCAACTCTATCTGTTCTACAAGGTGCACCTGTTTTTATTTGCCCTGCATTTGTAGCAACTGCAACATCTGCTAAAGTAGTATCCTCAGTTTCACCACTTCTATGAGAAACAACAGCTGTATAACCATTCTTTTTAGCAAGTTCAATAGCATCTAATGTTTCTGTTAAAGTTCCAATTTGATTTAATTTTATTAATATACTATTTGTAACTCCCATATCAATTCCTTTTTGTAGTCTTTTAATATTTGTTACAAATAAATCATCTCCAACTAATTGAATTTTATTTCCTAATCTTTCTGTCATTTTCTTCCATCCGTCCCAGTCTTCTTCAGCTAAACCATCTTCAATTGAAATAATTGGATATCTATTTACTAAATCTTCCATAAAATCAATCATTTCATCACATGTTTTTGTAACACCTATTTTCCAGAAATGATATTTTCCTTCTTGTCCTATTTTCTTTGCTTCATCATACATTTCTGTAGCTGCAACATCAAGAGCTAAACAAACTTCTTCTCCTGGTTTATATCCAGCTTTTTCTATAGCCTCTACAATTAAAGCTAATGCTTCATCTTCATCTTTAACATTTGGTGCAAATCCACCTTCATCACCTACACCTGTAGCTAAACCTTTTGATTTTAAAACTTTCTTTAGATTATGATATATTTCACAACACATTCTTAAACATTCAGAAAATGTTTTTGCTCCAACAGGCATAATCATAAATTCTTGTACACTTAATGTAGAATCTGCGTGTTTTCCACCATTCATTATATTCATCATTGGAGTAGGTAATGTTTTAGCATTTGTTCCTCCAATATATTGATATAATTCCATTCCTAAAGATGCTGCTGCTGCTTTAGCAACTGCTAGTGAAACTCCTAATGTTGCATTAGCACCTAAATTAGCTTTATTTTCTGTTCCATCTAATTCTATTAATGTTTTATCTAAATTTACTTGATCATAAACATTCATTCCTATAACTTTATCTGCTATTACAGTATTTACATTTTCTACTGCTTTTAAAACACCTTTTCCTAAATATCTTGAAGAATCACCATCTCTTAATTCAACTGCTTCAAAACTTCCTGTTGAAGCTCCTGATGGAACCATTGCAACTCCACTATATCCTCCTGCTGTAACTTCTACTTGTACTGTTGGATTTCCTCTTGAATCCAAAATTTCTAAAGCTTTAACGCTTTCAATTTCTAAATAGTCTTTCATTATTTATTCCTCCTATAAAAATGTTTTATAAATTAACTTATTTATAATAAGTTTAAAAGCTTTTTAATTAACCATTGCAGATTTTATCATAAAAGTATTTTATTTTCAAGTGCTATTTTAATTCAATACCTCTTATTTTTCTATAAAAAATATAACTTACTAAAACAATTAATGTTATATATGTAATGCTATATCCTAATATTTGAATTATAGTCATTTTATATTCTACTGTAATTTTACCATTTATTATTTTGTCATTACTTATTACAACATTTTTAGTTTGTTCATCTTCTAATACTTTAAGATTTGTTTTTGTTCCATCTTTTTCTTCTACATAAGCTTTATAACCTTTATAATATGCTAATGGTACATGTATTTTCATTTCATTTTCTAAATCATTATAATCAAATGTTATTTTTGAACTATTTCTTTCAAATTTTATTTCATTATTACTAAAATTATGAACTGTTTTATCTATTGAATTAAAACCATAAGGTGTATATTCACCATTTCCAATTGGTGCAAAAGTTAAAATTTGATCTGCTGTAAATTCTCTACCATTTATATTAACTTGTGATATTAGATTAATTGTCATAAATATCATAACTATATATATAACATTATTAAATTCTTCTTTATTGTTAAATAAGCTACATATTGCATATCCTCCAACAAAGCTAAATAGTAATGTTATAAATACATTTAATCTATAAGGAAATTGTATTATAGTCAAAAAGTTAAATTTATTACATATTGTTTCCCATGGAAATAAACTAGATGTTAAAAATAATAGTATAAAACCAATTCCAAAAAGTTGCTTTAGGAATTTTATTTCATTATTTTTATCTTTACATTTGAAAATAAAAAATGGTAATATAAGAAGTATTATTCCAATTCCTTTATAAAAATCGTCTCTATAAAATTTATTATTAATCATTTCCATCAAACTAACTGAATAACTTTGTAAAAAAGCACCATCATATATTCTCTCATCAACATTAAATTTATCACTATTTGATTGCTCTAAATAAGGTAATACAAAACTAAAAGTTAATAGAATTGATATAATTCCTGCTATAAGCAAATTAATTAATCTTTTTTTATCTTTAAATATTGTTTTTATATTAATTAAACATATTATTAAAATTATAATTACAGCCATAGCAAAAGATAATACATGAGAATTTACAAGTCCAAAAATTCCAAAGCATATAACCCACCATCGTTTATTTTCTCCAAATATTATCTCATATAAACCAGCAAATATTAATGGTAAGAATACTAAAGCAAGTACTTCTCCAATAGCTCCTCTTTCATATATATCTGTTAATCTATAAAAAGCCATACTATATAAAATTGTTATTACCCATGAAATATTTTTCTTCTTAAAAATTAAATTTGCTGAATAATATGTGAATAAAATTGTAAAAAAAGTAGTTATTATAATAAATAATTTATATGATAGTAAAAAATCAACTCCAAAGCATATTAATATAGCAGGTATATATAAGAATAATTCTGGATAGAACAAAGAATTAGCATACCCAAAGCCATCTAATAAATTAGAATGTATTAGTACTGGAAAGTGTCCTGCTTTTAATTCATTACTAATTTCAACTATTCTATTTGTATGATATGAAATATCATGAGTAAAAATAGAATTTAAATTTAAATATGGTATACTTATTATAAAAGTAAGAATTAGCATTATTCCTAAAATTTTAGTTATATCTATTACTTTTTCTTTCATCTTTTCCTCCAAAAATATTATCTTCGCAACTGATTTTATAAAAAATCATTTTATATGTCAATATTGCAAAATGCTAAAAATTTATTTATAATGTTTTTATGAGAAAATTAGTTGTTAATAAAAAATATGATAATAAAAAACTTAATAATTTTATCTTAGATTGTTTTCCATCATTAAATAAAAATGTATTATATAAGGCTTTAAGGAAAAAAGATATTAGAGTAAATGAAAAAAAAGTTTCAGAAAATATTGTTATATATGAAAATGATGAAATTTCAATTTATATTGCTGATGAACTACTTTTAGGAAAATTTAATATAGAAACTGTTTATGAAGATGAAAATATTTTAGTTGTAAATAAACCAGCTGGTATATCAGTAACAGAAAATAATTCTAATTCAAAAACTCTTACATCAATTTTAAAACATCAATTTGGAAATAATATACAACCTTGCCATAGAATAGATAGAAATACAAAAGGTCTAGTTCTATTTGCAAAAAATAAAGCAACTTTAGATATTTTACTAAATAAATTTAAAAATAAAGAAATTGAAAAACACTATATTGCTAAAATATATGGTATTCCAAAAAAAGAACATGATATTTTACAAAGTTATCTTTTTAAAGACAGTAAAAAAAGTTTAGTTTATATATCTGATACTCCTAAAAAAGATTATCAAAAAATAGTTACTGAATATACATTAATAAAAAAAGATGAAAAAAACAATTATGCTTTGTTAGATATTAATTTACATACTGGAAAAACACATCAAATTCGTGCTCATCTAGCACATATTGGTTTTCCTATTATAGGTGATGGTAAATATGGAATAAATAAAATTAATAAAAAATTTGGAGTTAAAACTCAAGAACTATATAGTTACTCTTTAAAATTTAATTTTACTACTGATAGTGGTATTTTAAATTATTTAAAAAATAAAGAAATAAAATTAAAAATCTCGGTTTTTTAATTTCCGAGATTTTTTTCTTTTTTATAATCTAATACTATATAAACTATTAATCCTACAAAAGCTATACTTGATATACTATAAGAAATTAATTGAATAATTGTCATTTTATATTCAACAGTAATTTTTCCTGTTAATCCTTTTTCTCCTTTTACAAGAACATGTCCATTATTCTCATTTTTTACAACTTCAAGTTTTGTTTTATTACCATTACTGTCCTCTATACTTGCTTTATAGCCTTTATAATAAATTAATGGAATGTTTATTTCCATATTTAATTCTTTTTCATTATATTCAAATTCAATTTTAGATCCAGTTTGATTAAATTCATACTTTTCTTCTTTATTATTAATATTATACAAATCTAAATCTTTAATATCAGAATTTACTGGTAAATATTCTGATGAACCTGTTTCATGATCAATACCTGTAACCAAATTCTCATAAGATTGATATATATCTGGATTGAAGTTTAAAGTTACATTACTTAAAACATATCCTGATATTATTAAAATAAATACACAAGCTATAATACAAGCATCTTTTTTATTAGTTACAATTTCAATAAATGAATTTGCTCCAACTAATACTAAACATATTGTTGTAAATAAATTAAGTCTAAATGGAAATTGAATTACATTAAATAAACTAATTTTTTCCCAAGGAAATAATTTTGTAGTCATAAAACATAAAAATATACCTAGTATAAAAACCTGTAATTCAAATCTATTTTCTTTATAATTGATACCTTTTCTAAAAAATATTAACATAGCAAATATTAATAATATTGCTCCAACACCTTCAGACATTCCATCATTTCTTGTAGTTGAATCTACTGCATATCCAGCTTTTATATTACTTCCAAAAAACATACTTAAACTCATTGAACGTTCTTTTAATGCTTCTGAAGATTCTATTGTTTGTCCATCTATGTAAAATTTATCATTTGCTTTTTGTTCTAATACTGGTCCAAAAAATCCTATACATAATATTATTGCTAGTATAGCTGATAAAAATAAATTTAATAATTTCTTTTTATCTTTAAAAATTTTATCAATATTTAGTAAACATAATAAAACAACTACTGGTAAAACCATAACAAATGATAATAAATGTGAATTAGCTATTCCAAATAAGCCTATTGAAACAATCCACCATTTTTTATTTTTACCAAATATTATTTCATATAATCCATAAAATATTAGTGGTAAGAAAATAAGCGATAAAATTTCTCCAACAGCTCCTCTTACATATATATCTGTTAATCTGTATAGAGAAAATACATATAAAATACTTGAAAGCCAAGCTACTTCTTTTTTCTTAAAAATTCCATTTGTAGATATATACATTGATATAAAAGTAAAAAATGTTACGCCTATTAAAAATATTTTATATACTGTTAATACATGCAATTTTAATAATGACATTAAAATTGCTGGAAATATTAAAAATATTTCTGGATAAAAAATTGAATTTGCATATCCTAAATTATTTAAAAGTCCTGAATGTATAAATGATGGAAAAATTCCTAAATCTATATTTTTGGAAATTTGTATTATTCTATTTAAATGATAACCTAAATCATGTGTATAAATTAACATATTATTTAAATAAGGTTGACATGCAAATATTGATAATGCTAATACTATAACAATAAATTTAATAAAACTAATTATTTTATTTTTTGTTTCATCTTTTATTTTAAATTTTTCCAAAATATTCTCCTCCAATTATATAAAAGAAGCGCATAAGTATTTTTTTCAAACTTGCGCTTCTGTAATTTTACTTAAAAAATTCTTCAAATTCTTCACTTGTTATTTTTTCTTGTTCTAATAATTTTAGAGCAACTCTATCTAAAATATCCATATTATCTGAAAGAATCTTTTGGGCTGTTATATAGGCATTATCTATTAAATATTGAATCTGATTTCCAACTTCATCAATAATCTTATCTCCAAATATTTGTAATTCATATGGATCATCTACTTTTAAAGAAATTGGTCCTAACTTATCATCCATACCATATACTGTAAGCATATCTCTTGCTATTCCAGTAGCCACTTCTATATCATTACTTGCTCCAGTAGAAATTTCATTTAAAGCAATTTTTTCTGCAGCTCTTCCGCCCATTAATGCAACCATTTTTTCAAGAAGTTCTGTCCTAGATACATAATATTTATCTTCATTTGTTTTATACATTGTATATCCACCAGCTAATCCTCTAGGAATTATAGAAACTTCTTTTACATCTGTTTGTGTAGGTAAAAATTTACTAACAACTGCATGACCTGCTTCGTGATATGCAGTTAATCTTTTATCTTTATCTGATACAACTCTATTTGTTTTTTCTAATCCTACAGTTATTTTTTTAACTGCATTTTCTATATCTATATTTTCTATTTGACTATGTTTATTTCTTGTAGCTATAATTGCTGCTTCATTTAATACATTTGCAAGTTCTGCTCCTGTAAATCCTGCAGTGTCCCCTGCAATTGATTTAAAATCAACATCCATTGCAAATTTTTTATTTTGGCTATGAAGCTTTAATATAGCTTCTCTCCCATTTAAATCTGGTGCTGGAATTGTTATTTGCCTATCAAATCTTCCTGGTCTTAAAAGAGCTTTATCTAACATTTCTGGTCTATTAGTAGCTGCTAAAACTATAACTGTTTCATTTGTATCAAAACCATCCATTTCAACTAATAATTGATTTAATGTTTGATTATTTTCAGTTTCTGAACCAGTATTACTTGTTCTTCTTGATCCTATAGCATCTATTTCATCTATAAATATTATGCAAGGTGCCATTTTTTTTGCTTTTTCAAAAAGTTTTCTAACTCTTGAAGCTCCAAGTCCTGCAAACATTTCAATAAATTCGGATCCACTCATTGATATAAATGGAACTCCAGCTTCTCCAGCTATTGCTTTAGCTATTAATGTTTTTCCTGTACCTGGTTTACCATATAATAAAATACCTCTTGGAATTTTTGCTCCCATATTTAAATATGCTTTTGGTTTTTTTAAGAAATCTACTATCTCTATCAATTCACTTTTTTCTTCATCTAAACCTGCAATATCTTCAAATCTTACATCTGTTTTCTTACTACCATCTTCTCCACCATATACTTTTCCACTATCACCACCTAAACCTTGCATTTTAAATATCATTAACATTACAGCAATTAATAGTATTGTTGGTAATAATGAAAATAACGTATTCATAATTCTTAAAAAAGGATTAATAGGTTCTTGTTTTAAATCAATTTTTATATTTTCTTTATCTACTTTATCTTGCACCCACTCCATAAATGCTTGAACACTTGGCACAATAACTGTTTTTTGTCTATCTTTTTCTTCTCCATCACCTTTAAGAGTTACTTTTACATTTGAGCTTCCAGTAGTCATTTCTATTTTTTCAATTTTTCCTTCATTTATTGAATTCATTAATTCTGTGTAAGCAAGTTCCTTTTCTTCTCCTGAATTTTTAGTATTTATATAATAAAGGAAACATGCACTAGCAATACATATAATAAATAAAATAGATATAAAAATATTTTTTAATAATTCATTTTTGTTTTGTTTTTTTGAATTATCATTGTTTTGCTTATTATTATCACTCATAATCAATCATCCTTTTTATTATATTTCTGAACCACTTGGTTCTTCTTTATTTTTTTTAACTTCTGGTTCTTCTTTATTATCATTTTCTTTTTTATCTTCTTTATTTTCTTTATCTTCTGGTTTTTTCTCTTCATCATAATCGTCATCATCATCTTCATCTAACTGTTGATGTATTTTTTTGTGTATTTCTATTATTTGTTGAATTTCTTGTGTTTCTTTCATTATATCATATTTTATCATAAATAAAGCTGCAATCATGTATACATAAGCAATTAATAGATAAATAATATCAAAATATTGTACTACATATCCTGCTAAAGTAAGTTCACAAGTATATATTGTTTTTAAAACTATTGATAAAGTTAATGAATATATTGCTAAAATAATCATTGGAGCAATCTTGAAAGCAATACCACAAAGTCTTGAAGCAATCCAACCAAATACAGCTACTAAACAAACATCTGATAATATAATAATAGCATTTGTTATAAATAATAAAATAAATCCAGCTATAAAATACAATATTATTATTTCGCCTTTTCCTATTTCATTCATATTTTCAATTAAATCATTTTTATTATTAATACCAAAATCATATTCTTCTAATAATTGTGAATATGTTAACTCTGCTTCAATGTCACTAGATATACAAATAACTTTATCCTTTAAACATAAAGGTACATCACCTTTAACTATTCTTTCTGCTAAGCCTTCAACTATCGCCGTTTTACCAACCCCAGCTTCACCAATTAAAACGGGATTATTTTTAGTTTTTCTAGATAAAATTCTCGTAATACTTCTTA
>CANQEX010000061.1 GCA_947596225.1 uncultured Clostridia bacterium
AAAATAAGAACCGTTGAAATGTAGTTATTTCAACGGTTTCATTGGTCGAGGTGACAGGAATCGAACCTGCGACCTCATGGTCCCAAACCACGCGCTCTACCAACTGAGCCACACCTCGATAATTAAAACTCTTCTATGAAGAAGAGTTTTGGTGAACCAGAGACGATTCGAACGTCCGACCCACGCCTTAGAAGGGCGTTGCTCTATCCAGCTGAGCTACTGGTCCATACAACATAGATATATTAACACAGTTTCTTTATTTTGTCAACACAAAAACTAGATTTTTCAACTTTATTTTTATAAAAATTAGGAAGTATTAAACTTCCTAATTTTATACTATATACTTTTCAAATAAATAATATCTTCAACAATATCAATTACAGAATATATTATTATTGCAATACCTATTGTTGCTAATATTGTTCCAGCATTTAAAATTACATACAAACCACATAATAACATAAGTATTGATAGAACTAAACTATATACCCATACTGGTAAACCTAAATTTTTTAATCTCAATGTTACTGAAAATTTAACAAGTGAACTATATATTATCCAAATTCCTATTATTATTCTTAATATTGTTTCTATTGTACTACTATAATATATAGTTATAATTCCAATAACAACAGTCATTAACCCAAATATCAATTCATAGTTAAAAACTTCATAATTATCTTTATATGTAAAGAAATACTTTATAATTTCAATTATACCTAAAATTATAAAAATACTTCCAAGCACATATGAAATAACTTTTAAAGCAAGTTCAGATTTCCAAAATAAAAACAGTCCAATAGCGATGAATACTAAAGATTCAATTATTGATATAAATCCTGTTTTCTTCAAAATTTTTTCTAAATAATCCATAATATCCTCCTCGTATAAATTATATCACTTTTTATTAAAAATTAAAATAAATATTAACTTATTTTATATCCCAGTTCAATTTCTACCTCAAATTCTGATTTATCTCTTTTAATAGTTAATTTAACTTTATCTTTAGGATTTTTCGTATAAATATATTTTTTTAAATCATTCATTTTATTAATATCTACACTATCTATTTTGCTAATTATATCCCCTACTTGTACTTCTCTATTAAATAAAGGACCATCAGCTAAAATCGTAGCAACATAAATACCATTATCTATTTCAAGCCCTGAATCTAAATATGGAATTACTTCTTTATCATATCCATAAATTCCTAAATATGCTTCTTCAAATTTACCGTTTTGGACTAATTTTTCTAATATTGGTTTTATAATATTTACTGGAACAGCAAATCCTATCCCCTCTGCATCATTTATTTTTACTGTGTTTATGCCTATTAATTCTCCATTTTTATTAACAAGAGGTCCTCCACTATTACCTTCATTTATTGTTGCATCTGTTTGAATTAAATCCTCCATATAATTTCCTTGTTCCCCATCTTCTATTTTAATAGTTCTATCTTTTCCACTAATAATCCCTTTTGTAACAGTTCTCTGAAATTCTATTCCTATAGGATTACCTATAGCATAAACTTCATCTGCCAATTTTATGCTGTCTGAATCTCCTATTTCAATATAATCTAAATTATTTGCAACTATTTTTACTATAGCTAAATCTATGTTACTATCTGCCCATAAAACAGATCCATTATATGTCTGTCCATTTTCTAGTGTTACATAACAATTACTATATTTATTTCCTGATACATGCTGATTTGTTAAAATATATCCATTATCTGTTAAAATAATCCCACTACCTAATCCTAATTTTTCTTCTGAATTTCCTAAAAAAATAGAATTTCCATTTTGTTGTATTTTAGAAATTCCTACAACACTTTTTACCACTGTATCAATCGTTTTTGTATCACTTCTATCCACATTTTCTTCATTATTTGTGTATAACTTATCTACATCATAACTGCTTGTTATTGTTCTATTATATCCTTGCCCATCAAATTTTATAATTAATATACATAATAATGCTATTATGACTACCATAAAAACAAATATTATAATTTTATCTTTCTTTTTATCATTTTTACTTTCATAATACATAAATATAATTCCTTTCTTTAATATCCTTCCATAATTTACTTATTTTATACTAAAAATTATTGAATGTTTATTATAAAAAAGATATAATATTATTAATTTTTTAGAAAGGAGATATTTTAGAAATGAGTATATCAGAATTGAAAAAAGATGCAAAAATAAAATTATCAGGTAGCTATGGAAAAGCTATTTTAACATTTTTAATATACATTATATTAACTTTTCTTTTACAAACAATACTAGCTTTCATTAAAAATGACATTTTAAAATTTATTTATTCTATATTCTTATTAATCATTGAATTACCTCTTTCATTTGGTATAACAGCATGTATGATAAAATTTTCAAGAAATGAAGAAGTTTCACCATTTGATTTTATTAATTTAGGATTACAAAATATTAGTAAAGTATGGAGAGTTTATGGAAGAACATTACTAAAATTACTATTACCTATTTTTTTAGTTATAGCAACTTCTATAATTTTAGTTGTTTGTACAGTCGCTAATGTAGTTAATTCACAAGATCTTTCAGCATATATATTAATTGATTTAGTAGTTTTAGTAGGATCTATAATTTATTTAATAGTAAAATCTTTATATTATACACTTACTACATATGTATTATATGATAATCCTAATTTAACTGGATTAGAAATAGTTAATAAAAGTGCTGAATTAATGCAAAATAATAGAATGAATTACGTAACATTATGTATTTCATTTATTGGCTGGTATTTTTTAATTGCAGTAATATCAGTATTACTAGAAAACTTTTTCTCATTTTATGCAAGTATAGTTGTAACAATAGGTTCTCTTTTATTAAGCCCATATATTTCAGTTTCTGTTGTAAATTTTTATGAATTTTTAGCAGACATTGATACAAAACCAAAAGAAAATATTTTTGAAAAAGAATAAAAAATCAGGTTGCAAAACCTGATTTTTTTATTGAACTGGAATAGTCGTTCCAAATATATCTGTACTTGTTACTGGTAATTGTGGACCAATCCTTATTATGGTTCTCATTGGACTATAAGTATCATTTGAAATAACTTCTTTTGAAACAACTTCACCATTTAGTCTTAATTCTTTGTATGTTGTAACTTTATATCCTGCATGACCTGATTGAGAAACAATTTGTTGTCCTGGTGCTAAAGTTGGATCTTGTACATATGAAGTTGTATATGGAATTGATTGTGTGGTAACTGGCAATATTCTTACTTCATATTCTGGTTCTTCCTTTATACCATGTATTTTAAATGAAACAATTCCTCCTCCAACAGATGCTTCTATTTTTATTGGATAAGACCTTGAATTTACAAATTTAAAATCTGTTGTTCCCCACACAACTGTTGCATCTTTTCCTGCAGCTACATATGAAGTTGTATATGTATGATTTCTTCTTTCTGTTACCTGTAAATTTGCTAATAACACTACATTATATAATGTTGATGAAATTTGACATATCCCTCCTGCTAAACCATCTACTACACCTCCATCTGCATATATTTGAGCATCTTTATACCCTTCTTCAACAGTTCGTTTTCCTACAACTTTATTATATGAAAATTCTTCTCCTGGCATTAATACTTTACCATTTATTTTTTGAGCAGCAATTCTTAAATTTGTAGTTCTGTTAACATTACCTGCATTGTATGGTGTTGTAAATGATGATATCAAATAAGGAAATGCTTCTATACCTAAATCATCTACTGTTTTTTCTGCTTTTGTTATTTTTAAGTCAAATGAATACTCATCTTTTTCTTCTGAATTTACTAAATTTTGAGCCTCTTCTACAGATATTGCTAAATCTACCCCTTCAACATCTGGATATATTTTATATGGATTTGTCTCAAAATAAGCATCTTTTGGCTCTGTGTGAATTTCTGAATATATTTTTGACATATCTATTTTTTCAGCTTTTACATTATCTATTGGAATTTCAATGGTTTCATTATATCCTTCTTGTTTCACTTTGTCTACTTCTCTAGAAATTATACTATTTAATATTTCTTCTTTTAGCTTCTGTTTATTTACTTGAATTCCATCTGTTCCTTTATTTACTATTAATTTACTTTCTTCAATATAATATGTTGGATTTACCACTACTCCTGGTATTTTAGCATTTATATCATCTATAAATTGATTTAATAACTCTTCATTATATGTATAATTAGCTTTTACATCATTTCCAAAAAAGTTTGAAAAAATTAATGTATAATTATTTTTTACTATATTTCCATCTCTTCCAATTTGATAAGCTTTATCTAAAGCTTCATCTATATTATATTTAAATTCTATTTGTTCTGGTTTTAATTGTATTTGATATTCTTCACCATATTTTAAATTTATCTCTGCCATTAATTCTAATTTTATTGCTTCATTAATTTTATTTTTTGCGTCATCTTTAGATAATCCAGAAATTTCTATATCTTTTACAGATACTCCTTTAATGAAATTCTTATTATTTATATTAATTAATGCAAAACATGTTGAAAAGATTAGTACAACTAGTATTATTGAAATAATAGAAATAAATATATAAACCTTACTTTTTTTGTTTTCTAAATTTTCTTCTTTTTTATCTAAAACTGCTATATCCTTTTTAACTTCTTCTACTTGTGGCTTTTTTTCATCTTTTTTATTCTCAGTTTCACTTATATCATTTTCTTTATCTTTAGTTTCTTTTATATCTTTTTTATTATTTAATTTTTTATCTGTACTTTCATTTATATTTTCTTTGTTTTTTAATTCCTTATCTGTATTTTCATTTACATTTTCTTTATTTATATTCTTTTTTTCTTCTGTATTTGTTTTAACAACTTTTTTTACATTATTTTTTTTTGATTTTTTATTTGATTTTTTCTTCTTAGAAGCAGACATATCAAATACTTCCTTCCCATTAATAATCTTAGTAATTATATTATCATATGTTAAAATTTTGTGCAATATAGACAATATAAAAATTATATATATAATATATATACTAAATTAAATAAAATATTTCTATAATTTTTTATTATCACTTTAAATAAAAAATCTTTTATTAAGTGTTTGACAAAAAACATCTTAAATATAGATTTTTTACATTTTCTTTACAAAATTATGTAATTTTTGTAATATTATGAAACTCACTTGAAGAAACTTCTCTTTAATACTATAATATTCTTAGTTATACTTAAGAGGAGTATTTTATGGAATTAGTTAAAAATATATTTTTTAATACAGATAGATTAACAGTAAATACTACTGTAAAAATTTCTTATACAGGAAAATTTTTTCAAGACGGTTCTAAAAATGTTTCAATTCGTTATGGTTTTGGAAATAATTGGGATAATCTAGTAGAAGCTGAAATGGAAAAAACTGAGCTAGGTTTTCAAATTGAAGTAGAATTACTAGATGAAGAAACTTTCAATTTCTGTATAAAAAATGAAAAAGATGAATGGGATAATAATAACGGTAATAACTATATATTTAATATTGAACATCCTGAAACTGCTTTAATAGTTATTGATGATTCAAATAAATCAATTCGAAAATTAAGAAAATCATACATATTATCAAAAAAAATTAAACTTGCAATTTATAAAATGCTTATATACATTCCAAAATTAATTACCGGAAATTATAAAAAGAAATTAAAAGATAATTAGAAAAAAAAATCATTGAAATTTGTAATTCAATGATTTTTTTCTTCTCTTTTATGTTATTACTAATCCACCATTTGGTGAAATTACTTGTCCAGTTGTAAATTCATCTTCAATTAGCCATTTTACACATCTTGTTATATCTATTGGATTTCCTTTTTTCATTAATGGTGTTTCATCAATTATTGAATTCCAATCTTCTTCACTAAGATTTCCATTCATTTCTGTATCAATAGCACCAGGTGCTATTGAATTTACTCTAATATTAGATGGTCCTAGTTCTTTTGCTAAAGCTTTAGTCATTCCATCAATTCCTGCTTTAGACATAGAATAATGTACTTCACAAGACCCACCTGTTATTCCATATATTGAAGATATATTTATTATACAGCCTCTATGCTCTTTTATCATATATCTTACAGCTTCTTGTGTAGTATAAAATGCAGAATAAAGATTAGTTTTAATCATTTTTTCAAAATCTTCCTCTGTTATTTCAGTAAATAATTTCTCTTGTGCAATCCCTGCATTATTTATTAAAACATCAATTCTATTATATTTGTTTATAACAAAATCTATTAATTTTAATACTTGTTCTCTTTTAGAAACATCTGCTTTAAAAATATCTATTTCAATTCCATTTTCTTCTAGATTATTTTTTAACTCTAATGCTTGCTTTTCAGAATTGTTATAATTTGCTATTACTTTAAACCCATCTACTGCTAAATTATAAGCAATATTTCTTCCTATTCCTCTACTCGCTCCTGTTACTATAACAACTTTATTCATACTTTCCCCCTAATATGGTAAAAATGGCTCATCACTTAATTTTACAACAATTATACCATCCATAATTTTTATAGAAGATTCTGCTGGAAAAATTTCCATTTCATCTTTGTATATATCACTATTAACAATAGTATTATATTCTTCTGCTGTACATGTTTTTATATCTAACCCATAAAATACTTTTATGAATTTAACCCATGTTCCTATTGCTCCTCCATAAGAACCATGAAATGTTGTATTATTCACTATAGAACCTATTGTGTAATTATATAGTGTTGATGTTCTTGGATAATTGTTATTTCCTACTATACCACCAAATAATATTGGTAAATCTTTGCTGTATCCTGGTGTATTTTCCATTCTATCCATTATTCTCATAGTTGTAGAATATGCTTGATTATATGTTAATTTAAGTGCTGCATATGAAGTATTATCAGCAATATAATATGTTGCTAATATTACAAAACATACCAAAATACTACCCCATTTTATTAGAATATATTTATCATTATTTTCAAATATAGCAAATATAAATGGAAATATTAATATCATTTGTACTGCTGTAAGAGCATACATCTCATTTCCTACTATAATTATGTCTATAATATTAAGCCCTATAGGTAATATTAATAAAAGTAATGTAATAATTGTTATTTTCATTAATTTCTTTTTTATGTCTTTTTCTTCTAAAAAAACTAAAGAAATTATTGTTGAAATTGTAAATAATAAGAAAAATATTCCATAAAGAACTTCTCTTCTATAATTTGTATTATAAACAATTTCATTTCTAAAAAAGAATGTGAAGAAATCTCTATATGTTTGTATTATTGTGTCTTTTAATCCTAGCAAAATTCCTAAAATAGATACATTCTGTGCATTTTTATATGCACTTATTTCTATTCCAGATATTTTTAATATAATTTGTGTAATTATGTAATATAAAATTCCTCCAATTATAACTACTAAAGCTGTTTTTAATATATTAAATAAAACTTCTTTTAATTCTTTTTTGTTTCTTATTAAATCTATTATAGAAATCATTATACAAAGTCCTATAGTAACTCCTATATAACTTTGATATATACTTAATGAAAATACTAAACATAATGTTGCAATAATAAATCCCAATTTTTTATTTTTAAATTTATATATGAACCAAATTACAAGTGCTGAAATAAAAAAACTAAAACAATAAGCAAATGAAGTATATATGTACAAAACAGTAGCTGTTAATGTTGGTGTTACTACCAATATTGCAGAAGTAAAAATTACTGATATTTTACTTTTTAGTTCGAAAATATCAATTAATATTACTGCTGTTATTGCCATCATTACAATACATGATATTGTTGAAATAGTTGGTATTGCTATAAATTGATTTAGTCTTTGTACAATTTCAATTCCCCATCTTCCTAAAGAGGTTTCCCATTCTCCAGGTCTAAAGTATTCCATTGAATTCCATAGCCCATCTTGACTCATAATTGTTTCTGTTATCATTGTAATATGTGTTATTATTCCAACAAAAATAGCTATTAGAAATGCTATCCTCTTATTTGTATCAAACCAATTTAAAAATTTATTTAATGCCTCTTCAGGAGTAATTACTTTTATTTTCTTTTTATCCATAATATATCTCCAAATTTATTTTTTACAGTATTATTATAAATTCAAGATAAATTTATGTCAATATTAGTGTTTTATTATCTATAATTTCAAAATTAAAAAAGCTAGATTATTGCTAAATCTAGCTTTTTCATTGGAGCGGACGTCGTAGTTATCTACAACTTTTTCTCTCTTAGACGATTGATTATTGTATCAATCAAGTTATATATAGCTTAACAGATTATTAAGAAAGTTTCAAGATATTTACTATAAAAGTTTTTACAAATATTTGTTCGTTTTCTATTGTTTTATTTTAAAATTTATGTTATACTAACTGACATAGGAAATGATGATAAGCAACTACATAAATAGAAAAAAGCTCACATCTGTAAATTTGACGATTTAGATGTGAGTTTTCACAATATATTCGGCAAAACCACGTTTGTGGAATTGTCATTTCCTATATTTATTATACTTAATATTTTTATAAATGTCAAATAATA
>CANQEX010000062.1 GCA_947596225.1 uncultured Clostridia bacterium
AAATTACAATTAATTATTACTATGCACATAAATCAAAAGGTGTATTGGAAAGACATGTAGATATAGATACAAGAAGAGTATTAGCAGAAGAAAAACATGAAGGATTAGAAGGAGACCCATATGAAATATTTGCAAAAGATATAGAAGGATATGAGATTGTTCAAGAAAAAGTACCAGGAAATTATAAAGGTAAAATGACATTAGATCAAATAGAAGTAAGATACTATTACAGAAAAGTAAATAAAGTAGAAAATAAAGAAATAAATTCTGATGAAGAAAAAAATAATCAAACTCCTAATATTCAAAATGAACAAACTACTAACCAAGATGATAAAGAACAAGTAATTAATGTAAATAGTAATAATAACAATAACAATAACAACAATAATATGGATAACAGTAAAAAAGTTGAGAGTACAAACACCAAAACTTCTAGTAAAACTAATGAAACAAATAAAACTAATAATAAATCAAATGAAACACCATATACAGGAGATATTACACCAGTTTTATCTATTAGTGCAATACTATTAACATTAAGTACAAATATAGCTGTTATAATTACTAGAAAAACTAAAAAGAAATTTATAAAATAATAGCAAAAAGCGGGTAGAGTTCTACCCGTTTTTTACTTGCCTACATTAATTAAAACGAAATTCGAGCCTAAGCTCATCATCTGTTTCTTTAATAACATTAAAATAAGGAATCAGATGTTCATAAACTTGTTCTTTGGTAAAAAATAGACTTTTTCTAGCCAAAAAATCCTTATTGAAAAGCACGGTTATGTCTGCTTCTTCTGATTTGTTTTTTAGTGCCTCTAAAACACACTTAACAAACCAGCCAGCTAACAAAAATTCCCATTCAGAATGTCCAGTATTTTTCCATTCATTTACAAGTCCAAGTACTGTGATTTTGTTTTCACATTCTTTTGGATTAGTAAGAATTACCTTTTTAGAAGGTTTTGTATACCATCCATAATCCTGTGTACAAAGTACAGTATCAAGAATGCTAAGACCATAATCATGAGTTATAGGAACAATTTTCTTTTCAAGTTGTGATTTTGAGTGATGTTTTTGAAAAAATTTTCCTAATTGCATCAGTTATCCTCCCCTTAATGAATAAAAAGTTAATAGGCTATATGATAAAATCATAACATTTTATAATTATATCAAAACTCAAATAATATTGCAAATAATGAAATTTTTAAATATACTATAGCTAGAATTTTATGCATATGGTAGAATGTAAAAAATGAAAGGAAAAAATAATAGATGACAATTTCTTTTTTTGATTTTTTAACACAGTTTTTTTCTAATTCTAATTTTTTTATAATAACAATTTTAATTTCAGGAGTAATTTTAGTAAATGGTTGGACAGATGCACCAAATGCTATAGCAACATGTGTTTCAACAAGATGTTTATCACCTAAAAAATCAATTATAATGGCAGCTATTTTTAATTTTTTAGGTGTATTTACTATGACTTTAATTAATTCAACAGTTGCACAAACAATTTATAATATAGTAGACTTTGGAAATGATGCAAGTTCTGCTCTTACAGCGTTAAGTTCAGCATTAATAGCTATTGTTACATGGGCTGTACTTGCATGGCTTTTTGGAATACCTACTAGTGAATCACATGCGCTAATTGCAGGATTATCAGGATCTGCTATTGCTATTCAAGGAGGGCTTTCTGGAATTAATGGAAACGAATGGGTAAAGGTTATTTATGGATTAATAATGTCTACAGTATTAGGTTTTGGAATGGGTTTTCTAGTTACAAAAATTGTTGAAAATATTTGTAAAAAAACAGATAGGAGAAAAACAAATAAATTTTTTAAAAATACACAAATAGTTGGTGGTGCCTCAATGGCTTTTATGCATGGGGCTCAAGATGGTCAAAAATTTATGGGTGTATTTCTATTAGGTGTAGCTCTTAGTAATGGATATACAAATGTAAATACTTTTTCAATTCCAATTTGGCTTATGGTAATGTGTTCTGTTTTAATGACACTTGGTACCTCAATAGGAGGTTATAAAATTATAAAAACTGTTGGAATGAAAATGACAAAATTAGAAGTATATCAAGGAGCTTGTGCAGATATTTCAAGTGCAGGTTGTTTGCTTTTATCTTCTGTATTAGGAATACCAGTAAGTACAACTCATACAAAAACTACTGCTATAATGGGAGTTGGTGCATCAAGAAGAATATCAAAAGTTAATTGGAAAGTTGTTAAAGAAATGGTTTGGGCGTGGATATTAACATTTCCAGGCTGTGGAATTTTAGGATATTTAGCAACATTGATTTTTATGAAAATTTTTTAAAAGGGGAAAATGAATGAAAAAAGAAGAATATAATTATTTTGACGAGTTTATAGAAAATACAAAATATATAGTTGAATCAGCTCAAATATTACAAGAAACATTACAAGAATATTCTAAGGAAAAATTAGAATTAAATGTTGTAAAAGTACATGAACTTGAAAATAAAGCAGATCATAGATTACATACTATGAGAAACTATTTAATTAAAGATTTTCTGCCACCAATTGACAGAGAAGATATAATTTTAATAGGGCACAGAATTGATGATTTAGAAGATTATATTGATGAAATTATGATAAATTTTAATATATTGAATATTAATGAAATTAGAGAAGATATTTTAGAGTTTACAAAAATATTGGTGGATTGTTGTAGTTCATTACAAAAAACTTTAGAAAAATTTAAAAACTTGAAAAAACTTGAAAATATAAAAGAAAATGTTATAGAGATAAATAATTTAGAGGAACAAGGTGATAGATTATTCGAAGAAGTAATGAGTAGATTGTATAATGAAAACAATAATCCAGTTGATATTATAAAATGGACAACAATTTATAATTGTTTTGAAAATACTATTGATGCATGTGAAAGAATTGCAGATGAAATAGAAGATGTTGTTATGAAAAATTCATAAATTTTAAGTGACAAAGCTTTTTTAAAATGTTAAAATGATAAAAGTAAAATGAAAAGTGAGGAAGTAGAATGAACAAAATATTTAAAAAACTGGCTGAAGAACTTGGTATTAGAGAAGCTCAAGTAGAAGCTACAGTTAAACTTATTGATGAGGGAAATACAATACCTTTTATCGCACGTTATAGAAAAGAAGTTACTGGAAATTTAAGTGATGAAACATTAAGAGATTTAGGAGAAAGACTAACATACTTAAGAAACCTTGAAACAAGAAAAGAAGAAATTATTAGATTAATAGATGAACAAGGAAAACTTACAGATGAACTTACAATAAAAATTGCAAGTACAATGGTATTATCAGAACTTGAAGATATATATAGACCATATAGACCAAAAAAGAGAACAAGAGCTACTATTGCAAAAGAAAAGGGCTTAGAACCTTTAGCAAATATAATTTATTTACAACTTGAGAAAAGAGATTTATATGAAGTAGCAAAAGAATATATAAATGAAGAAAAAGATGTAAAAACAGAAGAAGATGCAATTCAAGGTGCATTAGATATAATAGCAGAAAATATTGCAGATGATGCAGATTATAGAAAGAAAATAAAATCATTTTGTTTTAGAGAGGCTGTTATTACTAGTAAAGCAAGTAAAGAAGATGAGAAATCTCCATATGAAATGTATTATGATTTTAAAGAACCAATTTTAAAAATTCCAAGTCACAGAATTTTAGCTATTAATAGGGGAGAAAAAGAAGAATTTTTAAAAGTAAAAATTGAAAAACCAGATGATAAAATTTTAGACTATTTGAAAAAACAAATAATACGAGATTATAAAAGTCAATTTAACGAACCTTTAACTAAAGCAATAGAAGATTCTTATAAAAGGTTAATAGAACCATCTATTGAAAGAGAAATTAGAAATGATTTAACAGAACGTTCAGAAGAAAAAGCTATAAAAGTATTTGGAAAAAATGCTAAACAATTATTATTACAACCACCAATAAAAGAAATGACAGTTATGGGATTTGATCCTGCTTATAGAACAGGTTGTAAAATTGCAGTTATAGATAAAACTGGAAAATTACTAGATACAACTACAGTTTATCCTACAGAACCACAAAATGATATTGAAGGTGCAAAAAAAGTTTTAAAAGAATTAATAAAAAAACATAATGTAAATATGATTGCTATTGGAAACGGTACAGCTTCTCGAGAGTCAGAGAATTTTGTTTCTAATATGATAAAAGAAATAGATGGTCAAATTTATTATGCAATAGTAAGTGAAGCAGGAGCATCTGTATATTCAGCTTCAAAACTTGCAACAGAAGAATATCCAGATATTAATGTATCTTTAAGAGGTGCTATTTCTATAGCAAGAAGACTTCAAGATCCATTATCAGAACTTGTAAAAATAGATCCGAAAGCGATTGGAGTTGGGCAATATCAACATGATGTTAATCAGAAAAAATTATCAGAAAGTTTAACAGGAGTTGTTGAAGATGCCGTAAACTCTGTAGGTGTTGATGTAAATACAGCAACAGCTTCACTTTTATCTTATGTATCTGGAATAAATGGAAGTATTGCAAAAAATATTGTAAAATATAGAGATGAAAATGGTGAATTAAAACAAAGAAAAGATTTATTAAAAGTTCCAAAATTAGGACCAACTGCTTTTAAACAATGTGCAGGATTTATTCGTATATTTAATGGGAAAAATCCTTTAGAAGTAACTGCAGTTCACCCAGAAAGTTATGAAGTTGCAGAAAAGTTATTAACAAAATTGGGATATTCTGTGGATAACTTACTTCAAAAAGACAAATTAGAAGAATTAAAAAAAGATTTATCAAAAGTTGATGTTAATAAATTTGCTGAAGAATTGAATGTTGGAATTCTTACTTTAAAAGATATTATAGAAGAACTTTCAAAACCAGGAAGGGATCCTAGAGAAGATTTACCAAAACCAATATTAAGAAGTGATGTTTTAAAATTTGAAGATCTTCAAGAAGGAATGGAACTTACAGGTACTGTTAGAAATGTAATTGATTTTGGTGCTTTTATAGATATTGGAGTAAAACATGATGGTTTAGTTCATATCTCAGAAATGTCAGATAAATTTGTTAAAAATCCTTCAGAAATTGTTTCTGTTGGTGATATTGTAAAAGTAAAAGTTATAGGTATTAACAGAGAAAAACAAAAAGTTAGTTTAAGTATGAAAATATAAAAAATAAAGGGGCTATGCCCCTTTATTTATATATTTATAATTTTTCCTGGCTCATTTCTACTTGCAACACTTATACGAATTGAATTTATATCTGAATTATTTTTCATAAGTTCTTCTGCAACTGTTTGATATGCAAGTTCTGGAAAGTTGTTTTCTTTACTTAAATGCCCAAGCATAACTTCTTTTAAATCTTTTTTCATTAATGCTGAAATTGTTTTTCCAGCTGTTTCATTTGATAAATGACCATTTGGACCTGCAATTCTTTGTTTTAATTGGAATGGATATTTAGAAACTTTTAAAATTTCAGGATCATAATTTGATTCTAATAAAACAAAAGAACTATTTTCTAGTTGTTTGAATATATCATTATCCATATGACCTAAATCTGTTGCAATACTTAATTTTCTTTTTCCATTATGTATATTGAAACCACAAGGGTTTACTGCATCATGTGGTGTACTAAATGGATGAATAGTTAAATCATTTATAAAGAAATCTTCATCATTTTTGAAGTAGTTAATATTTTCTACTGAAATTTTTTCTTTTTGTTTTTCCATTGCATCCCAAGTTTCTAAATTTGCATATACAGGAATATTGTATTTTTTTGAAATCATTCCTAAACTTTGAACATGGTCAGCGTGTTCATGTGTAATTAAAATTGCATCTATATTCTCTATTGAAGAATTAATTGATTGTAAACCTTCACATATTTTTTTACAGCTTTTTCCACAATCTATTAATAAATTTGTATGATTAGAACTAACATATAAACAATTACCAGAACTACCACTATATAAGCTACAAAATTTTAACATATTTTATCCTCTGCTTTACTCTTCATTAACTCGCTCTATTTTTGCTCCGAGTTTTCTAAATTTTTGTTCTATATTTTCATAGCCACGATCAATATGATTCAAATTATATATTTCAGTTTTTCCTTTTGCTGCAATACCTGCTATAATTAAAGCTGCTCCAGCTCTTAAATCTGTGGCATATACAGGTGCTGCAGTAAGTTCATTTACTCCTTCAAAGAAAGCTGTCTTTCCTTGTGCTGTGATTTTTGCCCCCATTTTATTTAATTCATTTGTATATTGGAATCTTGATTCCCAAATACTTTCATTTATTATACTTGTTCCTTCAGATATAGAAAGAACAACACCCATTTGTGGTTGTAAATCTGTAGGAAAACCTGGATAAGGTAAAGTTTTAATTGTTGCTTTATGAGTTTTTTTAGTATACCAAACTCTTAAATGATCACCATTTGCATCAACATTACCACCAATTTCAACTATTTTTGCAATTATAGATTCTAAGTGTTTTGTAATACAATTTTTAACAGTTATATCTCCTTTAGAAGCTATAGCAGCAAGCATGAATGTTCCAGCTTCAATTTGATCAGGAACTACTGAGTAAGTAGCATTTCCTTTTAGTTCTTTAACACCATTTATTTTTATAATATCTGTACCTGCACCTCTTATATCTGCACCCATAGTATTTAAAAAATTTGCAACATCAACTATATGTGGTTCTTTAGCAGGGTTATCTATAATAGTTGTTCCTTCTGCTAAAACAGCAGCAAGCATTGCATTTATAGTTGCTCCAACAGAAACAAGATCCATATAAATAGAAGTGCCTTTTAATTTTTTTGCTTTTGCTATAATATTTCCGTTTGAAACCTCAACATTAGCTCCTAAAGCTTCAAATGTTTTAATATGTTGATCTATAGGTCTTGCCCCTAAATTACATCCTCCAGGAATACCAACTTTTGCACTGTGACATCTTCCAAGTAAAGCTCCTAAAAGATAGTAAGAAGCACGAAATTTTCTAGTTGTTTCTAAAGGTATATTATTTGAATTTATATTACGAGTATCAACTGTTATTTCATGTTCTGTATTCCAAGTAATTTTAGCACCCAATTCTGTTAATATATCACAATATAATTTTACATCACTTATATTTGGTAAGTTATCTATTGTACAAATTCCATTTATTAAAAGTGTAGCAGGAATTATGGCAACAGCAGCATTCTTAGCACCACTAATTACAACTTCTCCTTTTAGAGGTGTTTTTCCGGTAATTACTAACTTTTCCAAAATATTTCCCCCCATATTTTGTTTAAAATCGATGAGCATAAATACTCATTTTTGAATATATCATAAAAAAAAAACATTTACAATATATTTTTTAAAGTTTATTTTATGAAAAATAAAGTCATCGAAAGAAAATTCTAACGACGACTTTATAAAATTTCAACAACTACTATTTTGAAAACATTTCTACCAATTTAAATTTTAATTTTATAGTTTCGGAATCACTTGTAATTATAGAAAATTCCTCATCAGAAAGATTATTTTTTAAATTTTCTTGAGCTTCTTCATCTATAACACCAGATGATATATCAACAAAACAAAGAGGAGGAAATAGAGAGCACCACCAGTTTTGACCATGTGCTTCACCAATTTCAATTTTCATAGCATCATAGAATCCAGCAGGTAATGAGATATTTCCATATACTTTAGTAGGAAAATAGAAATTTCCAAATTCTATTTTTACTGGATATGAATAACCTTCATCTTTTATTGTCTTTTCTGCAATTTCTTGAAATTTATCACTATTTTGCTTTGCTAAATTAATTGCTTGTTCTTTAGATATGTTTTCAAAAGTTAAAGTATTCATATATTCTATTATATTATCTCTAACTTTTAATTTTAAATTTTGATCTTCTTTTGAATCACTATTTGCTAGAATATGAAGTCTGAAAAAATTATTTTGTAAATCTTCAGAAATAGTATTCGCATATGAAGATATAGTAAGTAAAAGAAAACAAATTAGCAATAATGTTAATATTATAATATATTTGAATTTTTTCATAATAAATATCTCCTTTTAACAAATTTTCCACATGCTTTTATATAAGTAAGTATTTACAAAAAATAAAAAAAATATGCAAATTTTAAATTCCAAAATAATACATAAAAACTGCATTAAAGACTAAAAAATCAACTGCTGTCGAAAAAGAAATGACGATTTAAATTGACCTTAAAAAACACAAATGATAATATTATATAAACTTTAAATATATGGAGGTATTGATTATGAATAATCAAAAAATTTGTAACTTTTTTGTGAGTGAAAATCACTTATTAACAGTAGTATTGCCAT
>CANQEX010000063.1 GCA_947596225.1 uncultured Clostridia bacterium
TAATGAATGTAAATTAACTTCTTCACCAGTTTTAGTATAACCTTTTAAATTTTTAGGAACAACCATATAAGCACATCTTACACCAGTAAAACCTGCTGTTTTTGAAAAGCTTCTAAATTCTATTGCAACATCTTTTGCACCTTCAATTTCATATATTGTGTGAGGTACATTTTCTTCTGAAATATATGCTTCATAAGCTGAATCATATAATATTAAACTTTTATTTTCTTTAGCATAATCAACCCATTTTTTTAATTCTTTTTTTGATAAAGTAGTTCCAGTTGGATTATTTGGAAAACATAGATATATCATATCTGGAACTTCTTTTGGAAAATCAGGTATGAAATTGTTTTCAGAAGTTACTGGAATATATATTATATTTTCAAATTTTCCTGTTTTTTCATTATATTTTCCACTTCTTCCTGCCATAACATTTGTATCTAAATAAACAGGATACACAGGATCTGTAATTGCAACTTTATTATTTACTCCTAATATATCACCTATGTTACCACAATCACATTTTGCTCCATCTGAAATAAAAATTTCATCAGATGATAATTCTACTCCTCTTTTTTTATAATCATATTCAACTATTTTTTCCCTTAAAAATTCATATCCTTGTTCTGGACCATATCCTCTAAAAGTTTCTTGTTTTCCAAGTTCATCAACAGCTTTGTGCATTGCCTCTATAACTGCTGGTACGATTGGTCTTGTAACATCCCCAATTCCTAATTTTATAACATTTTTATTGGGATTATTTTTTTGAAATTCAGCTACTTTTTTTGCTATTGTAGAAAAAAGATAGCTATCTTGTAAATTTAAAAAATTTTCATTAATATTAATCATATTTTCCTCCATATGATTTTATATAATAAAATAAATAAATTATTATTTACTTTAAGTATTTATATCATTTTATAGTAGATTTTTCAATATTATTATAAAAATTAACTACAATAACTACATAATATACTTCTTAAACCTATATCTAAATCAATTTTTCCATTTTTACTGTTATAATCTAAATTTATTAATTCATCAATAATATTTTTTAGTTCTTTTTCTTTAAAAAAAGAAGCTTGTTTTTTATATTTTGAAACTAAAAAAGTTTGATTTGGTTTTAAACTTAAGGAAGTTACAATATCTTTATTTAACTTAACTGCTATAGAGCATAAATATATTTTTTTGAAA
Source organism: uncultured Clostridia bacterium (assembly GCA_947596225.1). Classification (GTDB taxonomy): domain Bacteria; phylum Bacillota; class Clostridia; order TANB77; family CAG-508; genus Scatovivens. The sequence goes on from CANQEX010000063.1 coordinate 1,195, forward strand.
TGGTTATATAAAGTTATTAAAATTTTCTGAGGTGGTTCTTTTTGATATATTAAATTATCATAAACTTCTAATGCTTTATTTATTTTTTTAGTTGCTAAATTATCTGTTAAATCAAAAATTACACTTTCTATTTGTTTTATTGATAATTTATCTATAGCTTCTAAAGTAATTGTTCCGTTTTCTCCAGCATATTCAATTAATTTTCTTATTTCATTAATTAAAATTTGAAGATTTGTTCCAGATTTTTCTATTAAATAATTTAAATTTTTTTCATCTACTGTTACTTTATACAAGCTACATATTTGTTTTAATTTTTTTACTAATTGAATTGGTTGTAATTCTTTAATATTGCATATAATTGCATCTTTTTGTATTGCCTCAAATACAATATTTTTATCAACCTCTAATTCTACAAAAACAAGAATAACATTTTCTTTAACTATATCAATATTATCTTTTATATAATTTGATATTTTCTCTTGTACTGGAGAACCAGATTTTTTTCTCCCATCTTTTTTAAAAAGTCCAGAATTTTTTACTATAATAAGTTTTTTTTCATACCCAAATGCTGGAACTTCAATATCAGAAATTAAACTATCTACATTAGTTTCATCTAAAAGTATATAATTAATTCCTAATACTTTTTCTCCAAATTTTTTCTTTATTTTATTAATACAAGTATCAACTAAATATTGTTCTGGACCATACAATAAATAAATACTCTTCAATTCATTTGATATACTTTTTTCTAAAGCATCATAAGTTAATTCCATATTTTTCCCTCTTCTATTCTACACTTTTCAATGATTCTATCATATCAACTTTCTTTAATGAAAAAAATGTTATAAAGTTAACAATACAAGTAAATATAATTGTTATAATAGCTGACAATAAATAACTTTGAATAGTTACAATTCTTTTAAATCTAAGCATTTCAATTTCACAAGTTCCTAATATAAATGAATTTAAGAAAAATCCAAATACTAAACCAAATAAAATACCTATTATTGTTAACAAAACAACTTCTCTTGTTATATAATCATATACTTCTTTATCGTAAAAACCTAATACTTTAATCGTTGCAAGTTCTCTAATTCTTTCACTTATATTTATATTAGATAAATTATAAAGAACTATAAATGCTAAAAGTCCAGCAGATACAATTAAAACATATACAACAAAATTCATAGCAGATAAAGTATCATCCATTATTCCTATCAAATAACTTGTTAATGTAACAGAAGCAATTTTTGAATTTGATAATATTTGTTTAGATAAATTATTTTCAATTTCATCTGTTAAATTTGAACTATATTGGGTTAACAAAACATTAGTATTAAGTTCTTTATTAAATATTTTCTCATATAATCCTGAAGTCATATAAATATAATGAGAAATATAATGTTCAGTTATTCCTCCTATTTTTACTTTATACTCATTATTCTCAGAATCACTTAAATTTACTTCATCTCCTATATTTACATCTAATAATTGAGCTAATTTATCTGTTATTATAACTGTATCATCATTTAATACTAATTTTTCACCAGATTTAATATCTTTTAATTTTATTACTCTATCTAAGTCTTCTACATTACTTGTTACTATAACTTGAACATCCTTTTCAATATTTTGATTTTTTATTTTTTCAGAAGACATATAAACTTGTGTACATTTCTCTATTTCTTCTTTACTTTCTAATTCATTTACTAATGATGAGATTTCATCTTTTGTTAAAGTATTTTTTAAACTAATCATCATATCGTAATTATAAATATCAACATATTGGAAATCCATTATATTAGAAATAGAATCTTTTAACCCAAAACCTGTTACTATTAAAGCTGTACATCCCATTATTCCTATTACTGTCATCAAAAATCTCTTTTTATATCTAAACATATTTCTTATTGTAACTTTTTTAGTAAAATTAAGTTTGTTCCATATAAAAGGTATTTTTTCAAGAAAAACTCTTTTTCCAGCCTTTGGTGCTTTTGGTCTCATCATTTCAGCTGGAGTACTACTTAATTCTTTCATTGCAGTATAAATTGTTGCTCCAACTATACATAAACTCATTATTCCAATTCCCAAAATAGTATAATATAAGTTAAATTCAACTACAATATCATTAATATTATAAAGCATTTGATACATTGTAATAATTACTTTGGGGAAAAATTGTAAACCAAATATAGCACCTAAAATTCCACCAATAAGAGAAGCAGATAATGAATAGATTATATATTTTGTCATAATTTGTAAACTATTATAACCTAATGCTTTTAATGTTCCTATTTGAACTCTTTGTTCTTCAACCATTCTAGACATAGAAGTTAAACTTATTAGTGTAGCAATTATAAAAAATACTATTGGAAATGCTTCACCTAATTTTTTTACATTATCTGTATCTTGAGAATAACTATTAAAACCTGAATTATCATATCTATCTAAAATATACCATTTTGCTTTTTCTATATCATTTACTTTTTCCCTTGCATCAATAAGCTTTGATTCTGCATCAGCTATTTTCTCATTAAATTCTTGTTTCTTTTCTTCTAATTCTTTTTCTCCGTCAGCTAATTCTGTTTTTCCTTTTTTTATTTCATTTTCTGCTTCAGTAAATTTTTTATTTACATCCTTTTTATTTTGTTCTAATTGTGATTTTGAATTGTTTAATTCTTGCCAAGCACTTGTTATTTTATTTTGCGCAGAATTAAGTTCATTTTCACCATTAGCTATTTCTGTATTTATAGCATTTAATTGTTCTTCTAAACTAACTTTATTTTTATTACATTCATTTAATCCATCTTGTAGTGCTTTAAGTTGTTTTTCAAGTTCTTCTTCAGTTATTAAATTTCCTCCTATTAATTGTTTTTTTGTTTCATAAGTAGTTATTTGAGATTCTAAATCTGCAATTTCTTGTTCTTTTTCTGGACCATCAACTTGTTTTTTACATTCTTCAAGCCTAGCATATAATGATTTTAAAATTTCATTAGTATTTTTAATTTCATTTAACATTTCTAAATTTGCACTTATATTTTGTATATTTGAATTTATAGAATTAATACCATCTTGTATTTGTTTTTTTCCAACTTCTGCCTCTTTTTTCTTTTGCTCAAAATAAATTTTCTGATCATCTAATGTTTCCTGAGATACTATTAAAGTATTTTGAGCTTCATTTATTTGATTTTCACCATTTGTAATTTCTGTATTTGCAGTATTTCTACCATCTTCAAGTTCTTTTTCACTATTTTTTATTTTTATTTTAGCATTTGCAATTTCTTGTTCTGCATCACTTATTTGTTTTTCACCATCAGCTTTTTGAGTGTCAAATTCATTTTGGGCATCATTTAATTTTTGATTTGCCTCATTTATTAATTCAATATATCTTGCATCTTGTCTACTTTCTTTAATATCCTCTAAATTATCTTCTACTTTTGATATTAAACTATCATATTCGTCATCTAATGCTAATGTTTTTTTTGCATCTTTTACTGAAATATCTATTTCTGTATAAATATCAGAACTAATATTTTCTTTATTAACATATATATAATAAGATATTTTTCCAGATCCTAATGTAGTTGTTCCTCTATCCCTAGATATATATAATGGACTTTTTACTGTACCTACTACTTTTAATTTAGTATTTTTAAAAGAAGAATCTTCATCTTCTGAAAGATTCTCTCTAATTTCTATATAATCTCCAAGAGAAATTTTTTCTGAATTCTTCATTTGCATTTCTATAACACATTCATCTATATTTTCTGGCAATTTTCCTTCTAATAAATCTGGTTCATTAATTTTACTATCAAAACTAAAAACTTTAACAACACTTTCTTCATCTTCGAAAGTTATAAAAACATCTTCACTATAAATTCCTTTTACTTGTTCTACACCTTGCACTTTTGATATTTCATTAACATCATCTTCTGTTAATCCTAATGTTGATATAACATTTATATCATATACATTTTTATTATCTAATAATTTATCTATTGTTAATTTCATATCTGGACTAGTAGCTCTTACACCAGCAAAAAAGCCTACGCCTAAAAAGGCCATAAGCAATATCGAAATAAATCTTTTATATGTTTTTGTTATTTCTTTAAAACTATCTTTTAATAAAGATTTTTTCATATAAATTAGCTCCTTGTAGAACAAATACAAAAATATTACTTTTTTATTATACCTCTAAAAAGTTTTAAAGTAAATATTATTGTCTTTTTATTATATTTTATTTATAATATAAGTATAAATTTTATATTGGAGAATGTTATGAATCATTATGAAGTACTTGGAGTAAATAAAAATGCTACTCAAGAAGAGATAAAAGAAGCCTATAAAAAATTAGTTAAAAAATATCACCCTGATATATATCCTGGTGACAAAACTTTTGCGGAAAAAAAGATTAAAGATATTAATGCTGCATATGAAGTTTTATCTGATTTAGATTCAAAAAAAGAATATGATGAAATGCTTAATCCGCATCCACCAGAACAAGCTTATGATTTTACTCCTCCTAATTATTCTCCATATTCATATGAAAATTATAAAAACAGAAATAATTATACAAATTATAATAATAGTTATTATAATAGTTATTATAATACTTCAAAAACTGAAAATGTAAATAAATATAAAAATACAAAATATACGCAAGATCCTTTTTCAAAAATTAATAATATACCTTTACTTATAGTAATATCATTTACTATATTATATTGTATATTTAATATATTCTCTATATATTTTAAATATCTGTCAAAAAAAGAACCTATTGAAACAGAAAATAAATCTGTAACCTTCATCACAACAGACCCCACAGAAACACCTGATGATGAAGAACATAAAGAAGATTTTGATATAAATGATTATTATTCAGATAAAGATCTTTATACAATATATGAAAAATATTATTATGATTCTTTTGATAGTTTTGAAGATTTTAAACAAGCATTAACAGATTTATATTCTACTTATTATGATTATTAATATATCAAATACTATATACTTTTTTTAATTTTCGGAATATAATATATATAGTTTAATTCATATAAAAGGAGGTCTTTTTATGAAAGAATATAAATTAGCTATAGTTGGAGCAACCGGTCTTGTTGGCAGAAAAGTAATAGAAGTTTTACAAGAATATGAACTTCCAATTTCAGAATGTGCATTTTTTGCTACTAGAAAATCAGCTGGAACAGATTTCTTCTTTAATGGTAAAAGATGCTTAGTTCAGGAACTAAAAGAAAATTCTTTTGATCAAGGATTTGATTTTGCAATCTTTTCTGCTGGTGGAGAAGTTTCAAAAAAATATGCTCCTATAGCAGTTGCTACTGGATGTATCGTTGTAGATAACAGTAGTGCTTTTAGAATGGATAATGATGTTCCTTTAATTGTACCAGAAGTTAATTCAGAAGAAATTGCTAATAATCACGGAATTATTGCAAATCCTAATTGTTCTACAATTCAAGCAGTTATTCCTTTAAAGGCTTTAGATGATAAATATAAAATAAAAAGAATTGTTTA
>CANQEX010000064.1 GCA_947596225.1 uncultured Clostridia bacterium
GAGCTATCCGCGACTCGAACGCGGGACAACTTGATTAAAAGTCAAGTGCTCTACCACCTGAGCTAATAGCCCATATTACAGTTGTTTTATGCAACTGCCTTTATATATTACACTATTTTTCATAAGTTGTCAATAGATTTTTAATTTTTTTATAAAAAATTTATCTTATTGGAGTATAGTCTTCTTTATGTGATACTGGAACTTTTTTTGCAATTTCATTCAAAGCTTCATTATTATCTACTTTAGAACCATCAATATTTAATAATTGTAAATTTGGATAATTTTTTATATCATTAAAATTCTTTATATTGCTTGATTGTAAATACATTCTTTGTATTTCTTCTTTTCCTAAAATTTTGTCCAATTTTAAATTATCTTCTCCTATTATTGTTAATGATTCTGGTGCACATATCTTCCCATAATCTTTAATACTACAACAGTTTAATAATAAGCTTTTCATATTTTTATTTTCTAGACCTTGTTTAGAAACAACTTTACAAGATGCAAGTTGAAGACTAGTTAAATTAGGTAAAGAATTAATTATTTCCATAATTGAATCATCAATCGTAAAATACTGTAAAAATAATGTTCTTATATTTGGAAATAATGATAATTCCTCCAAATCTATTTTTCTATCTTTTCCTGAAAAAGTTTTATTACTTATATTTAATTCATCTACTTCTTCAAGATCTGCTTCAGTTAACTCTTCATCTCCATATTTTCCAACTTTATAACATACTGCTTTTTCTAAATTTTCATCTTTTAGTCTCATTTTGTCATATCCTCTCCATCTTTTTCATTTTTTACAGGTTGATCTGTACTTTTTGGTTTTACACTTTCTTGTGTCTTTTCAAACTCTTCTCTATTTAATCCCCAGTTTTTTAAATCCCAAGAACTCGTTGTAGTTGATTTTGATTTTGCTTCACTATTTTTATTATCTCCTGAATTTAATAGTGGAGTTTTATTCTTATTATATATTTTTTTTATTTTATCCTTTAAAACTATTACACTTTTTACTATATTAGTTCCAATTTCTATATATGCCAATCCTACTTCTTTAGTCAATGCTATGAAATCTCTCATATTAGGAATCTTTCTATTTCCTACATATAAATGTTTATTTCCAAATAATTCATCAATTTCTTTAGCTGATACTTCTGTATTACATTCTGGCCCTGAAAAATTAACTTTTTTATCTTTTTCCTTTATTTCTTTATCTGTTTTTAAACAGTATTTTGGACTTGCCCCTTGTCTAACTTTATTTGCATCATATGTTATATCCACATTATACCATTTACCATCTAATTTTACTTTATCCCATTCATGTCCTTCTTTTACAAAAATTCTACCATCTTCTGATCTATATATTTCATAATCCTTATATTTATGAATATCTTTTGGTTTTATTTCTCTATCTATAACATCTCCTCTTACGCTTCTTGCTTCAATTCCAACCATTCGTAATGCATTTCTTAAAATTTCAGCATATCCTGAACACACACATTTACCTTTTAACAAACCATTTTTTAAATTTCTACAATCAATAAATTGTTCTTTTTCATACTCTTTTTCTTTATCAGTTTTTGGATAACCTGCAGGAACATCATAAATTATATTTTTTCCTACTCTTTCATAAACTTTGGCAAACCTTTCCTTTTCAGGTAAATTTAAATCAATTCCTTCAACAAGCTCTTCTAATTTTTGCCTTATCTCCATATAATCTTTAACACTATATGGTTTTATTGCTGCTACAGAATAATCTTCACCTACTATTTTTACATTTTGTAAACTAATTCCTTTTCTTTGATATTCTTCTATCATTTCACATGATAATTCACCTGCATTATTTATAATTAAATTGATTTCTTTTCCTACTAAATTTTCTATTCCAATTCTATCTAAATCTCTAACATTTACACTTATTTTTTCATCTTCTGGTAATGCTTCTTCAGATATTTTATCTAAATTTATTATACATGAACAATCATCTGCAATACAAAAACTCTCACTAGGGCTCTCTTCTGAAAGTAATTTTCTAGTATGAAGTTCATCTACATATGGCAATTTATAAAAACTCGTATTACTTGCTTTATTAAATATATTTTCAAAAGTAATTTCTTCTGTCTTTCCAATTATATCTAATTTTTTTAAATTTGGGAATTTCATTTTTAACTCTTGCATATGCTTATCATCATCAAGCTTTTGGGTTACTTCTATGTTTTCTATATTTCTAAGAAGTTTATCATCTAATACAGATATATCTTCAAAATCAATTTCTAAAGTAAACTTGGATGGATCCATACATAATTCTCCATTTTCATCTACAAAACATCTCAAATATTTATTCCAAAAATCCATATATCCTACTTGAAAAATATTGGTACAAACAGATTTAATATTAGGATTATTTTTTAATGCTTCATATAATTTAGGAATCTCATCTAATGAAATTGAAGCTGGCATAATTCTTATGTCTTCACCATCAAATTCTCCATTAACAATTTTTTCAATATCATCACCATTAACTATTTTCATCTCATTCTCTCTTAATTTCTTATTTTAATTATATTAATTATATTAATTATATTAATATAATTAAAAATATTCAATACATAAAAAAAAAATACACCTCAAAATATTTAAGATGTACTTTTAATTTTATCTTATTCAACAAAATTCATAATTGATGTTTTTAATTTTTTTAATTTTTTTTCAGAATCACTTATTGAATTTCCTTTAACTCCAATATAAAATTTAATTTTTGGCTCTGTTCCTGATGGTCTTACACAACACCAATTATCTTCTTCTAATTCATAATATAAAACATTAGAATTAGGTAAATTTGTTTCTGTTTGTTCATTTGTTTTTGTATCTATAATCGTTCCTAATTGATAATCTCTAATCTTTTTAACTTTAAAGCCTCCCAATTCTTTTGGTGGATTTTGTCTAATATTATCTAGTAGCTCCTTCATTTTTATTGCACCATCAGCACCTTTTAATGTAATTGTAGATAAATCTTCTTTATAATAACCATATTTTTCATATATGTTCATCATTTGATCCCATAATGTTAAACCTTGCTTTTTGTAATATGCAGCAGCTTCACAAAGCATCATAACAGCTACTATTGCATCTTTATCTCTACAATGAGTTCCTACTAAACAACCATAGCTTTCTTCAAAACCAAATAAATATTCTTTATTTCCATTTTCTTCAAAATTTCTTATTTGTTCGCCTATATATTTAAAACCTGTTAAAACTTCTATAAAATCAATATTATAATTTTTGCAAATTGCTTGTGCTAAATTAGATGAAACTATTGTTGTTACTAATGCACCATTTTTAGGTAAAATATTTTTTTGTTTCTTTTGAGATAATATATATTCAGCAATTAGTAATCCAGACATATTTCCTGTAAATGACATATATTTACCAGTTTTACTATCTTTAGCTAAAACACCTAATCTATCAGCATCAGGATCTGTAGCTAAAACTAAATCTGCATTCTGCTTTTTAGCTAATTTTAATGCTAAATCAAATGCTTTAATATCCTCTGGATTTGGATAATCTACTGTAGGAAAATTTCCATTTGGTAATTCTTGTTCTGGTACAACATAAACATTAGAAAAACCTAACTGGCTTAATATTTCTTGAACTGGTAAATTTCCTGTTCCATGTAATGGAGTATAAACAATACTTAAATCTTTTTCTACTTCTTTAATAACAGATGGATTTAATACTTGTTTTTTTATTGCTTGTAAGTATAATTTATCCATTGCTTTTCCAATTACATTATATAATCTTGATCTTTTAGCTTCTTCAAGTGAAATTGTTCTAATTAATGAATAATCTTTAACTTTATTAACTTCTGTTATAATTTCTTTGTCATGTGGTGCAACAATTTGAGCTCCATCATCCCAATATACTTTATAACCATTATACTCTGGTGGATTATGACTTGCTGTAATCATTATACCAGCAGTGCATCCTAATTCTCTTACTGCAAAAGATAACTCTGGAACTGGTCTTAATGAGTCAAATATATATGTTTTTATACCATTTGCATTTAAACAAAGAGCTGTTGCTTCACTAAATTCTGCAGACATATTTCTTGAATCATAAGCTATAACAACACCTTTGTTTTCAGTTCCATTTCTTAAAATGTAATTTGCTAAACCTTGTGTTGCCTTTGTAACAGTATAAATATTCATTCTATTTGTACCATTACCTATTATTCCTCTCATTCCAGCTGTTCCAAATTCTAAATCTTTATAAAATCTATCTTTTATTTCTTGTTCATTTCCTGCTATTGTTAATAATTCTTGTCTTGTATCTATATCAAATAAAGGATTTGTTGACCAATCTTTGTATTTTTTGGTATATTCTACTTTATTTCTATAATCATTATATAATTTTCTAGCTGTTTCTGGACTATCTTGTCCTTCTGCATTTTTTATAGGAGCATATTCTTCTTCTCTTTTTACTCTAAGAACAACAACATCATCAAACATTTCATAAGAATCAAATATAAACATTTCAAATTTATAGGCATTAGGTTTTGTTCCACTAATTTTATTACCATTCTCATCTAAATATGTTGCTTTCTTTATAGCAGTATGATATGGAAGACTTAATTCACTAACCTTTTCCAAGCCTTTTATATTATATAAATGGAATATAGCATTTGCATCCCCATATACTAAAGATCTATCATCATCTCTCAAATGAGCCATACTATCTGAAATTTCAGTATATTCAACTACACCTACTTTTTTATTTTTTCTACAAAAAACACCTACTTTTTCTTTAGGATCTGTTTTTTCTATAGATTTAACTGCACCTAAAACTTTATTATGAATTGACATACCAATTAATAATGGATCAACAGGTTTTACTAAAACATTATCAACACCATTAATAAATACCCATTCAATTCCATTTTCTTTCATTTCTTTTATTATATTATTTTTTTCCATTGACTGTAGTGTTCCACCATGTCCATTAGCTGCTTCTTTTACCATACCATTAGTATCTAATAAAATTTTTCCATCTAATGATACCATTGGTAATTCACCTTGTTTAAAAAATTGTATTGCTTCTTTTGGATATCCAAAATAATTGTTATCTTCAAAAAATTTTATTGTTGCATCATTATTTTCTTTACTTGTCATTATATACCAAGGAATAAGAGTATCATATTCTCTTAAAGCATCTTTTAAGGTATCACAAAGTATTTCAAAAATTGATCTATTTTTTTCAGTATCGAAAATATATGTTCCTTTAGGACCTGTATGACCTAATCTAGTTCCTTGACCTCCAGCCATGGTAACAACAGCAAACTTATTGTATTTTATTGCTTCAATTCCTTTTTTCTCATACATTTCTTTTTCTGCAACTGTTAACTTTGATTTATCAACATGTTCGATAGGCTCTATTAGAACTTTTTGTAAATCTACTGGTTCTTTAGCACTTTTATATAATCTTTCCATTAACTCAAAATCTATATCTTCTATTTGTTTTAGTAATTCTTGTTTTTGTTCATCATTCATTTCATCATATTTTAAAAGTAAATGCTCTTGATTATATTTTTTCAATACTTTTTTTACTTTTTCTAGTTCTTCTTCCATCTATACCCCTTTCTACTACATCCAATAATTTACAATTTTTTATTTTTATAATATTATATCATTTTATAATTTTAGTCAACTTTTATATTATAGTTATGCTATTTTATATTTGTGTTTTTATTGTTTTTCTTTTTTGTGCATTTTGTGAATTTTCTTTTAGATTTTTAACGCCTTCTGTATTCAATATTTTATTATAATTTGGCAATATATTATCAATTTCTTCCATATCTTTTATTAAATAACAATCAATAATTTCTTCACATTCATTATTTAAATTAATTACATTTTTTACCTTTTCTATATATTCTTTGCTCCCTATTGTTATTATAATTTGTTCATCATTACTACTTATTTTTTCTAATTTGCTTTTTTTCCATTCTAGATTTAAAATTTCTTCTTTTTGTAGATTTAAAACTTTAACTTTATCAAAATATTCTTTTACTTTTTTATTCATATCATTTTCTAAAATTAATTGAATTTTTTTCTCATCAAATATTTTTTCATTTATATATGGTAATAATGCTGTCAATAAATGATAATCACTCACAAAAAAACTACAGATTTCTTTATTATTCATAATTAACCTCCATATATTTAAAGTTTATATAATATTATCATTTGAAAACTTCAAGGTCAATTTAAATCGTGCCCACTTTTTCGACAACATAAATTTTGTATTTTTTGAAAATTTTTTTGCATATTTTTTTTATTTTTTTTAAATACTTACTTATAT
>CANQEX010000065.1 GCA_947596225.1 uncultured Clostridia bacterium
CTTTTACTAATTCTGATAATTCAACTACTGTTAATTTATCAATTTCTTCTAACATTTTATCTGTTTTTTCACTCATTATTTTAATCCTCCTAATTTGATTTATTTTTTTGATAGACTTTTCTATCTTGATAAGTGATTTTATACTTTATAGTATATTTTAACTTTTTAATTAATCTTTTTATTTTGTTTCAGCTTCTTTTTTTACTCTAACTGCATCAAGTGTAGCAGCAAGTTTTGAAACATTTGCAAGTAAACATCCAGCAAGTTTTGCAATAAGTTCTTCTCTTGATGGAAGTTGTGCAAGAACTGTTAATTCTTCTACTGAAGAAACTTTTCCATCTAAAACTCCACCTTTTATTTTGTAAAAATCATTATCTTTAGCAAAACTATATATTGCTTTCAATGCTGGTAAGTATTCATCTTGTGCTATAATAACTGCTGTAGGTCCTTCTAAAACTTCATCTAGTTCATTTATATTACATTCTTTTAAAGCTCTTTTAGTAATATTATTTTTTATAACAGCATATTCAGCACCAACTTTTCTTATAGAGTTTCTTAAATTTGTTACATCAGCAACATTTATTCCTCTATAGTCTACTAAAAGTACTAAACTAGCATTTTTCATTTTTTCAGCTAATTTTTTTACTTCTTCTTCTTTTTGTTTAATGATTGCTTCACTAGCCAATTATTTTCACCTCCATTTTATATTTTTTATATTAATTTTAAAATTAAAAACGACTCTTTGTTACCTAAACCCGAGGCACAAAGAGTCTATAATTACTCTCTAAATTACCTCGGTAGGATTTATTTTATACCTACTGTCTTAGGTTATATTATTAAAATTTAAACTTCTATTTTTGATTTAAATATAAACTTGGTCCCATTGTAGTAGTTATTGCAACACTTTTTATATATTGACCTTTTGCAGCAGCTGGTTTAGCTTTTATAATAGCATCAATGATTGTTTGATAATTTTCTAATAATTTATCAGCTCCAAAAGAAACTTTTCCAATACCTAAGTGAATTATATTAGTTTTATCTAATCTATATTCAACTTTACCAGATTTGATTTCTGCAACAGCTTTTGTAACATCCATTGTTACAGTTCCTGATTTTGGGTTTGGCATTAATCCTTTAGGTCCTAAAACTTTACCTAATCTACCAATAACTCCCATCATATCTGGTGTTGCTACTATAACATCATAATCAAACCAATTTTCTTTTTCTATTTTAGGAACTAATTCTTCTGCTCCAACATAATCTGCTCCAGCAGCTTCAGCTTCTTTAGCTTTGTCTCCTTTAGCAAATACTAATACTTTTAAAGATTTTCCTGTTCCATTTGGAAGTACTACTGTACCTCTAACTTGTTGATCAGCATGTTTAGAGTCTACACCTAACTTAACATGTAATTCGACTGTTTCATCAAATTTTGGTTTTGGCATTTTTTCAATAATTTCTAATGCTTCTTTTGCATCATATTCTTTTGTAGTATCAACTAGCTTAGCTGCTTCTTGATATCTTTTTCCTCTTTTCATTTTTACCTCCCGTGGTACAAACGAGCAATTAAATATGCTCTCCCAAATATTTAAAACTTTTATTAGTCAACTACAACTACACCCATAGATCTAGCTGTACCTGCAACCATACTCATTGCAGCTTCTAATGATGCTGCATTTAAATCTTCCATTTTTTGTTCTGCAATTGCTTGTACTTGAGCTTTTGTTATTTTAGCAACTTTATCTTTATTTGGTTTTCCAGAACCACTTTTTATACCTAAAGTTTTTTTGATAAGTACAGCAACTGGTGGAACTTTTGTAACAAAAGTGAAAGATTTATCTTTATATACAGAAATTACAACTGGTATTGTCATTCCTGGTTGATTTGCTGTTCTATCATTAAATTCTTTTACGAATTGCATGATATTAACACCACTTGAACCTAAAGCAGGACCAACTGGTGGAGCTGGTGAAGCTTTTCCGGCTTCTATTTGTAATTTTATAACATTAACAACTTCCTTTTCAGCCATTCTTCTAGCACCTCCTTCTAACTAACTTTTTGAACTTGTGAAAATTCTAATTCTACTGGAGTTTCTCTTCCAAACATAGAAACTAAAACTTTTACTTTTTGTTTTTCTTTATTTATTTCTTGAACTGTTCCTACAAATCCTTCTAATGGGCCATTAACAACTTGAACATTGTCATTTACATCATAATCAATATTTACAGGAACTTCGTCAAATCCCATATTTCTTATTTCTGCATCTGTAAGTGGAATTGGATCTGTTCCAGAACCAACAAATCCTGTAACACCCCTTGTATTTCTTACAATATACCATGATTCTTCTGTTACTATCATTTTTATAAGAACATATCCTGGAAAAACTTTCTTTAAATTTGTTTTTCTTTTTCCATCTTTTATTTCTACTTGTTCTTCCATTGGAACAACTATATTAAAGAAGAAATCTTCAAGTTCTCTATTTTTAATAGTTTTTTCTAAGTCTGTCTTTACTTTATTTTCATAACCAGAATAAGTATGTACTACATACCACTTTGGCTGTAATTTACTCTCTTCTTGAGACATATTTAGCCTCCTTCATTCTTAGTTTATTAGAATTTTTAATTATTATTTTCTACAGAACTCGCATCACTATTATTTGTTGCAGTAGCTTCATCTTCTGTTACTGTTGGAGTTGTATTTTCAATTTCTGCTGAATTTTCTTCTGTATTTTCACTTGGAGTCTCACCATCAGCATTATTTTCTTCAGTTCCAACTGTATCTGTATCTTCCGCTTCATTAGAAGTATCAGTATTTTGGTTTTCATCTGAATTTGATTCTTCTCCATTTTCACTTGAGCTAGATGTAACTATAGCTTTTAATTTTTCTACACCAAAATTATTTAAATTTTCAAATATAACATCTAAAACAAATACTATTACAGCTAAAAATACAACAATTACTACAACTGCAGCTGTATTATTAACAACTTGTTTAAATGTAGGCCAACTAACTCTTTTTAATTCTGCTTTAAATTCTTTGAAAAAACTCTTATTTTCTTTCTTACTACTTTTCTTTTCTTTTTTATTTTTCTTATCTTTATTATCTTTACTAACTTCTTTAGCCATTTTAATCCTCCTATTTAAAGGTTAAACTATTTTGTTTCTTTATGAGTTGTACGTTTTTTGCAGAATTTACAATATTTAACTACTTCTAATCTTTCAGTATTATTTCTCTTATTTTTTGATGTCATATAATTTCTTCTTTTACATTCTGTACATTCTAAAATAATATTTTCTCTTGGTCCTTTTGCCGCCATTCTAATTACACCTCCGTTTTTGTATTATGAAGCTTAAATTTTTTATATTTTAACGATGTGATTACATGTAACACAAATACATGCTTAAATACTTTATCACAAAAACTAAGTAATGTCAATATTTTAAGAATATTTTTTACTATTATAAATTAATTTAATTCTTTTTTTTATATTTTTTCTTTTTTTCAACTGAAAATCCAAATTTTCCTATTTTTTTACCTAATTTATAATATCCACCATTTGCATATGCAATTAAATTGCATTTAGAAATATCAAAACTTCCTTTTTCATTAATATATTTTTCATCAGCATTTATTGACAAAACTTTTGCTATAAATGTAGTATGACTTCCATAGTTTTTTTCATCAATAACTTTACATTCGATTGATACTGGACTTTCTTTTATTAATGGTGCTTTTATAAAATTAGCTTTTTCTTTTGTTAATTTCATTTCCTTAAACTTATCATACTTTGCTCCACTTCTTACTCCACACCAATCTGTGCAATAAGCTAAATTTTCATTAGTCAAATTTATAGCAAATTCTTGATTTCGTTTAATAATTTCATATGAAAATCTTTCTGGTCTTACAGAAATATAAACAATAGCAGGGTTAGTGTTTAAAACACCTGTCCATGCTATTGTTATTATATTTGAATTTTTCATATCTCCACAAGTTACTAAAACTGCCGGTATTGGATATATAAAATTTCCAGGTTTCCAAACTTTTTTTGACATATTATTTCCTATCTATTATCAGGGAAAATATTTCTATCAGAAATACTTAATTCACCCTCTGAAATTCTTTTTACATTTCTTAAATGATTTATTTGAAAATCACTATAATCTATATATTCTTTTAACGAAGCATATTTTTTATCTTTAACAATTCCTGGAAATAAATTAGCATATCTTACAGCATCTAATACATAATCTGTAATTCCATTAATTTCAATAGCAGGACCATTATCTGTATTTTCAACAGAACCTGCATATCCATAATTTTGCTTTTCAACCTCATCTAAATATAAATCTGAAAAAAATGCTTCAGCAAAAAATTTTTTCATATTATCTGGAATTTTTTGAGTCTTAATAAAAGTATAATAATTTTGACCATTATCTTTATCTACAAATGAAGCATTTTGTCCATCAATTTTAAATGAAAATGCTTTCTCATTTTCACTTGCTAATGATTTATCTCTAAAACTTATTTTGTCTAAATCAGCAATTACAAAATAAGTATGTACTCCATCTTTACCAATACGAGTAACTCCAATTAGTTCTGGTGACAAAATATCACCTTTTATAACATCTTTCTCAAAAAGAAATCTACCATAACTAACTGCTATTACTCTTTGATTTTCAATCCCATCTTTTGAATATTCAGTCATTGCATCCATTAAAACTTGAGGCTCTTTATAAGAATCAATTTTCCAAGAAAACTGTCCCCTTTTTGGTTCTTCCATTTTTTGTCTTATTGGAAAAATAGTATCTATTAATCCATTTTTTGAAAAATTTTCTTTTTCTTCATCACTCATTGATTCTTTTATTATTTTCATTGTTTCTTTATTTCTTTTTGCTTTGCATACAGTTTTTATTGCACATTCTTTGGCAAATGCTTGCATTTTTTTATTATGATCTTGTACATATTCGTCATATTCTAAAAATCTACTTTCGTTACATAATGTTTCTCTTATAAATTGCATTATATTCCATTCTGGACAATTTCCAGATATTCTATCTTCTTCTGTATATTTTTCTTTTAATTTATTCATAGCCATAGGAATATAAAAAGTAGAAAGTGTTTTGTATCTAAAATCATCAATTTGTTCTTTTGAAGCTACTTGCATTGCAGTATCAACAATTATTTCTCGTAACTCACTAATTTCTGGATTATTATCATTTGCTTTAGCATATTCTATATATTCATCAATTGATTTTAATCTTGGACTTGAAATTGCTTGTTTGCAACTCTCTAATAAATTACTTCTCTCATTAATTGATAATTTTTTTTGTAATCTTCCATCTCTATCAATATTACGATTATAAGCTGAATCCAATAGCATTGAAGATAATTCTCCAAAAATAGCTTGATAAAATTTAATAACAGCATTTTTCTGTTTTCCAAAATCATTAATCTTTTTAGGAATAGTATTAATTAAATTAGCTGTAGAAAAATCCCCATTCAATTCAGGTATATATTTTGATAACATTTGATACATTGAGTTATATTTAGTAATATTTCCATCGAGAAAATCATACATATCATAACTATTATTTTTTTCCATATGAAATAATTCTCCTATTTAATTTTTTTATTAATTATATATATAATATTTTATTTTTTCAATAATTTTCAGAACGTTTAAAATATTTTTTTATCTTTACTTTAAAGTTTCCTTTATATTATAGATTAATTTAATCTATAGGATTTATATTTTTTAAATCATATAGATATCCTACTTCCTTATATTCTTTATTTCCTCTTTCTATTACATTTTCCCCACAATAAATACCACCTAGCTTTTCGTAAAAACCTCTTGATGGATAATTATCTTTAAGACACCACAATATCATTTGTACATATCCATTTTCTTTAAATTCATTTATAACATAATTTACAAGTTTTGTACCTATACCGTTTCTTTTACAATCAGGTTTTA
>CANQEX010000066.1 GCA_947596225.1 uncultured Clostridia bacterium
TATATTATTATTGATAGGGTTAATAAAGAAAATGTAGATGAATTTATTAATGAATTTGAGAATTATACTAAAAAATCTGAAAAGTTCAATTATTATGAATTAGGAAAAGAGAGTAAAATTATTTACGATATGTTGAAAAAAATAAAATTGTAATCAAGAAAATTAATGAAATTAAATCAACAAGATATGTTAGAAGCAACTTTGTGGACATTACTTACAACAAAATCTTATAATCAAACTATAATAAAGGCCATAAATTTAGGAGAAGTGCAGGTATTATATGTATATGTTTGAAGTCCTACTACTTTTTGTACAAAACTTTAATAATACAACCAAATATAGCATATTTAAATATCGAACATTAGTTGGGTAAGACTAGCACAAGACAAAAATAATTATATATGATATACTTTACTAAAATAAAAGCAAAGGAGTAATATCATTATGAAATCTGAATTAAATATTAAAAATTACAAATTACTTTGTTTTTTAGTAAATAATTTTCAATAGAAAATTTTAATAGAAGAAGGAAAAGGAATTTATGGAAATTATAGTACATAGAGGGACACACCAAATTGGAGGTTGTGTTACAGAAATTAAATCAGAAAAAGGTACAAGAATTGCAATAGATATTGGAGAAAATTTGCCAAGTATGACGAAAAAAGAAAATATTGAACTTGATGTAGCAGGATTAACTAATAGAGAGGAAAAACCTTTTGATGCTGTTATTGTTACTCACTATCATGGAGACCATATCGGACTATATAATAAAGTTTTACCTGAAATTCCAATATATATGGGTGAAGTATCTAAGGAAATATATAAAATTGTCCAGGAAAGTTTAGAATATGCAAATTTAATTACTGAAGAAGAATTTGAAAGAATAAAAAAATTTAAAACTTATAAAATTCCCAATAAAATAAAAATAGGAGATATTTTAATTACACCAATTGAAGTTGACCATTCTGCCTTTAATGCACATATGTTAAAAATAGAATGTGATGGTAAAATACTTTTACATACAGGTGATTTTAGATTACATGGTCAAAGAGGAAATTCAGTTATACCTGCACTTGAAAAATATGTTGGAAAAGTAGATTGTTTGATTTGCGAAGGAACTACTCTTTCAAGAAAGAAAGAACCAACTTTAACAGAGTTTCAATTACAAGGTAAAGCAGAGAAAATTTTTAAAGATAATAAATATAATTTTGTATATTGTAGTTGCACAAATATAGATAGGTTAGCAGCAGTTAAAGATGCTTCAAAAAAAGCAAATAGAATTTTTGTATGTGATGTTGTGCAAGCTAAAATTCTAAATTATATTGATTCTATTGCTAGAAGTGATTATTATAAATTTAAAGGAAAATATAAAGAATTTTCATACAATTTAATAGATGAAATGAAATTAAAAGGTTTTGTAATGCCTATAAGAAATAATAATTTTTCAAGAAAAATGCTAAAAATATTTTCAAAAAATAAATTTATATATTCTAACTGGGAAGGATATCTAGAATCAGAATTAGACGAATATAAAACATTAAAAGAGTTAGTACCAAAAGATTGTATATTTTTACACACTAGTGGACATGCAGATATAGATGCTATAAAAAAAGTATGTGAGACTGTGAATCCAGAAATCATTATTCCTGTTCATAGTGAGGCTCCAGAAGTATTTTACAATATGCGGATTAAGAAGTAAAATTGTTTTATTAAATGATGAAGAAAAATATGTAATATAAAAAGTATCTTAAAATTTTAAATTAGGAGAAGAAATAAAATGGATATTGTAGATATGAAAAGTTTCTTGATGAACACAATCACAAAAGTAGATGAAGAATTGAAAAATAATAAAATATGGTTAGATTATTTTAATGGATATGCTGATGATATTTTTAAAACAAAAGAAATAAAAGAAGAATTGAGTAAGTCTTTTAGAAAATATAAGCCTTTTACATATCATACAATTATTAATGATTTAAAAAATGATGTTAATTGTTTACATGTAGATGTTAGATATTTAGGACAAAATGTAGCAAAAATTACAGTAAACCAAGGAAAAGTAGTGAAAATATCTACCAAAGAATATGAATCTAAAAATAAAACTTATTTTGGATGTGAAATAAAATTAGATAAAGCAACTTGGACTGGAGAAGATGCTCGTGAATTTAGAAACTTTTTTAGAAAATTCGATAATAAATCAGAAGAATATAAAAAGAAAGTTAGACAAAATATTCAAAATAGTAATAAAGAACATGAAATCCAAGATTTACTTTTTTCTGAATTTATAAAAGAAAGCTCAAAAAACAAATTATTATGTGGTATTCAGCCAGTTACTTTTGCAGATTATTTTTTTGCAATGAAAACTCCTTTAAAAGCATCACTTAAAGAAATAGTTCTTGCAGCAAATAACGGAGCAAGTGGTGGAGGAATTGATATATTAGCTAGAACTTCTGGTGGAAAACTTACCGTAATAGAAGTTAAAGATGAAAATAATAATAAAGAACCTATAGAAAAAGTATTATCACAAGCAACAGCATATGCTACATCAATGATTTATTTGCTTCGTAACTCTGCTAATAGTGATAAATGGTATAAAATTTTTGGTTATAAAAGATTTTTACCAAAATCTCCATTAACTATTAGAGTTTGTTCTGCAATGCCATTAAAAAAAGATGGAAGTTGTGAAAAATTTGAAAGCTTTAAGCTTAACTATGGTAATGATATTTTGGAATACCATTGGATTTATTTTGAAGAACAAGATGGATCATTATTAAAAATAGATAGTGATTTATAGAGAGGACATAATTTGTATGAAAACAAATATGACACCAAAAGAAGTATATGATTTTTTAAATTCAGATAATAACATTTTTAAAATATATATGGAAATTGAAAATAAAGAAAATAAAGATGGTGGATATGCTTTTCATAATTATAAACATGTACAAAATGTTTCTAAGATTGCTGAAAAAATCCTTACAGATTTAAATTTTGATGAAAATACTATCTATAAATGCAAAATAGCATGCTTATTACATGATGTCGGTGCTTTATTAGGTAAAAAAGGACATGCACAAAGAAGTTATGAATATTCTAAGAAACTTTTTAAAGATAATAATATATTATTTGAAGGTTCAGAAATAGTCTTAGATGCAATTAAAAAGCATAGTTCATATTTTGAAAGTGATAATATAATAGTCTTATCAATTATTTTGGCAGATAAATTGGATATAACAGAAACGAGGATTACTCAAGCAGGTAAAAAAATAAAAGGAAATAGACAATATCAACATATTAAAGATATTACTATAAATATAGAAAATCAAAAAATGACATTAAATTTTGTTACTGATGGAAATATAGACATAAAAGAAGTTAACGAATATTATTTTACTGCTAAAGTATTTAAGGCAATAGAAGCATTTTCAAAAAAAATGAATTTGAAGTATAATATTTTAATGGATAATAAAACTTGGACTCTAGATATTATGTAGTTTTCTACATTATCAACCCAGCATAAAGATGGAGAAATGGAATTCAAATTTAGCTATTTTTTCTTTATGATAGCAACAGTGGGAGCATTATCAATTGTAACCATTTGGTCTATGACATATGAAGAAAAAATTCAAACTGATGAATTAGAATTAGTTTCTTTAGCAGACAATAGTGAAACTTATGAACAAAAAGAATTATTTTATATATATATAAAACTAAACTTCTAAAAATATTAGTTGAATGGAACTAAAAAAATGGATAATTTAAAACAATTTAATAATGAAGAAATTATTAAACTTATAAAAAATGGAAAAATAACAATAGCAGATATTGTGAATTGTATGTTTTTTAGCGTCTTAAAATTGTTTTTAAGACGTTTTTATATTTTATTAAACAAGTTATATGTATAAAAAAGCTCATAATAGAGGCTGTAATGAAGATATAGCAAGAAGTGTAGGTATATGATTTTAAGTCCTATTTCTTTTTTGCACAAAACTTTGATAATACAGAGTTTTTTTAATTTATATCATTAAATTTACTATCGACTATTGACTATTGACAATCCTCTTATGATATAGTATTATACAGGCAATAATTTATAAATGTTAAGAAGGTGTTATATGAAAAATATAATTTTAACAGCTAATGGTTTTAATAATAATGGAAAAAGAAGTGAAAAAATAGAAAAATTGTTTGAAAAAATATCAAGAGGAAAGAAAGTTTTATTAATAGGAAATGCAGCAAAAACTACCAATATAAATTCTAGAAAAGATGTAAAAGATAATTTTGAAAAAATTGGAGCTAAACAAGTAGAATTACTTGATATTAAGCAATCAAATTTAGAAAGAATTTTAGAATTTGATGTAATATATGTAATAGGTGGAGATCCCGGAGAATTAATAGAATTAAATAACACAAGTAAGTTCAAAGACTATATCGTTGAATTTCTAAAAAAAGGAATATACATTGGTGAAAGTGCCGGTAGTATAATAATGGGAAAAGATTGTAAATGGGTATATGATATAAAAAAAGGAACAAAGCCTAAATATAATAAGGTATTGAAAACATATAAAGGATTAGGATTAACAAATTTACGCATATATCCTCATTATGATGAAGCAGATGAAAAATTAAAAGAAAAAATTGATAAATATGAAAAAGAAAAAAATACACAAATCACTAGGTTAAATAATGGTGAATTTATAGTTCTTGAATATAATAAATAAAAATTCCATATAAAATTTTTTAAAGTAAAAATTGTTAAAGTAGGAGAGAAGAGCGATTTAGGAAATAAGTATTTTTGAATTTAATAAAATTATAAAAATTTGATATTTAAAAAATTTTTTCTAAAATCTTATTTCTGAAAATACAAAAATATTTTTACAACAAGTTTGTTGTCTAAAAAATAAGGATATATCTAGAAAATGGCGATTTTAAGGGGTTTAGATAAAAAATGAAAATGATTAAAAAGTGAAAAAATAATACAGAAATAATTATATAAATATGTATTGAATATTAGAACTGATTTTGATATTATAAATGATTCAGAGTTAATGAAAAATAAAGAAATGCTAAAAAGCTTGAAAATACTACGGATTTAGTATATAACATATATATCAACTTTGAAAGGAGCAAAACGTATGCCAGAAAAAGATAATGCAAAGCTTGTTATACGTACTAGAACAGAGGACGGAATTCCAAAAGATATAGTAATCGAGGGAATAGATAATGTTATTCATGTTCTAGATATGGCAGGAAAACTTATTGATCAATTTGAGACAGTTTTGGTATGCTAATGCAGTTATACCTTAGAAACATTTCTTTGGTATGAAAGGATGTCTGCAATAATGTAGACATCCTTTCTTAAATTAAAAAATAAATATTGACAAAAATTAGATGGTCAATTTATATAACTCAACATAGAGTTAAAAAAGTAAAAAAATATTAGAGTAGGAGAAAGCGGCAGTTTTGAAAAATGGATATCTTAAATTTTAAATAAATATTAATAAAATTTCATAATTAAGCCTAAAGTTCTTACAAAATATTTTTATAAAATCATAAAAATGAAATCTATAATATAAAATTTTGAAAATTAAAAATTTTTAAAATTTTATAAATTCAGAAACTAAACATTTGTTGTAATTAAAATTTTTATAAATTCAAATATAATTTTATAAATATCTTATAAAATTTTTAAAATAAATTTCTAATTATAACATTATAAAATAATTTCATTTTATAATGTTTCAAAATCAATTTTAAGGCATTTTTACATTTAACTAATAAAGTTAATCATTTGAAATCTAATTTGAATATTTAAAAATTATTATCTATACAATGTAAAATGGTTTAAATATTGTAAAATCAACATTTTTTAAGAAATGCAGAAAAATAGCTAAAAAAGTGACTCACGAGAATCGATTTTAAGCCGTTTTTATTTTAAAGTAATATAGTTTGTTGTCTAAAAAATAAGGCT
>CANQEX010000067.1 GCA_947596225.1 uncultured Clostridia bacterium
CAGTGTTCAATATATCAATGTGCTCATCCATGTTCTGCTTATGCATATACATTTAAGTTGAAACCTTGAGCTGTATATGCATAAGCAGAACATGGATGAGCACATTGATATATTGTAGATAAAGGTTTTTTATGACTATAGCTTCCCATTAAACCTTTAAAATCAAATATATAGTAAACTGTATCATCTGCCCACATTTCACTAGGAGTAAAATTAAATGTAAATGTACTTGTTCCATCGAATTTAAAGTCTGTTATTTTATATTTTAGTATTTCATGTGATTCATTTTCTCTAATTGTAGAAGCATCTCTATATGTTTTTGTTAGTGGTTCATATATCATAACATCTACTGATGGTTTTTCTTGAGTTCCATCTGGAATTAATACATCATCATATTCTATTGTAACAGGATATGTTTTTCCAATATATTGAACACTGCTAACTGCAGGTGTTGCTCTTTTTACATAAGGTGGTGCAACATATTGACCATTTGGATTATATAATAAATCTGTTTTATAAATAAGTGATTCTTCACTTCCTAGATATGTAGTTTGTTTTATAATATCTTCTGGTCTTGCTGAAGCATTTATTGGTGCTGGTGCAATGTCAGTTACAGCAACTTGCACATAACTTACATGAACAATCATAAATTCTATCCAATTATCATTATCTTGCATACCTGAATTACCATAAATATCAGGACGTGGATAACACCATCCAGAACTTCTTACTTGACCATCTTGCCCTTCTTGATAAAAATTTAAAAGTATATATTTTTTATCTTCTTGAATAGCTTTTTGACAACCATGACCATTATAACTTACTCTTAAAATAGAACTAGAAGAAGTATCTTCTTTATTATAACTTTCATCATCCATTTCTACCTTTAATGGACCTTCATCAAAAATTACATCAAATTTATCACTTTTTACTTCTAATTCTGGATATGAAAATTCATAATTAGAAGCAGACATAATTCCACTAGGAATATGTTTATACATTCTATCAGCACCAACCAAGAAATATTCTGCACCAACTATTTCTTGTTCTTGGTCATCCATTTTATCTGTATTATCAAAAGTTAAGTCAACAGCATACCATTTATAATCACTTAATTGAACATAAGCCCACATATGTTCTTCTGGTTGATTTTCTGATACTCTATAAACACCTTGTACTAATACACAAGGAATACTTAATTTATCTAAACAAGTTTTTAAAGCTTTAGCCATACCTGCACAAACAGCATTTCCTTCATCTAATCCAAAGACACCATATGTTGTTCTTACTGTATAAGGATGATTTGTTTGGTGCTCATATGTATATTTTGTCATTTTTGCAATTTCATTATGAACTATTTTAACTTGTTGTTCTACTAAATCCTGACCAGCTTGTAAATTATTTTCTATATCTTTTGCTTTTTGTACAATTTCATCAATTTTTTGATCTACTTTTTCAATTGATTGAGTAATTTTATCAGAATCAATACTTCCATCTGGTTTTAAGAATTCTTTATTAATATAATTGTTAGCTCTTCCTGTACCTACATAAAGATGTTTTTTTCCACCTGATTGTGTTACTCTCATTGTAAAATAATCAAAATCGACATAGAAAATGTTTGGATAATCTAAAACAAAGGCATCTCTAGCAGCACCCATTGAGTTTAATAAATCTTGCTTACCATTAGCATATTCATCTAATTTAGCATCAATATTTTCAATATTAGTGATTTCTTTCGATACATCTCCCTTTTTTAAAGAACCATCTTTTAACATTTTTTCCATAGTTTCATAAAAAACTTTACTGTCGTTTGTTAATTGATTATAAAAATATTTTGTAGCAATTGTTGTTTTTGGTAGTTCTTCTGCATAAACTACAGAAGAGTTAGAAAATTTAATCCAAGCAAATTGTGCTAATAATATAACTAGAATTAAAAAAATGGTTATAATCTTCTTATTTTTCATAAAAACTCCTTTCCTTTTATAATATTTTGATTTTCTAAATATTGTTATAATATTATCATAAAAATATATACAAATCAATACAATTCTAATTTTTATTGTTTTGATTTTTCATCACCATTTTCTTCTAAAGTAAAATTTTCTCTTTCTAATAATTCCTTTAATTTAGGATGTATATTTATATTTGCTTCGTTATTTATATATCTTAAATTACCATTTTTTATACTTCTTACTATCAATTGTATAATTTCTTCTCTAGTAGAAGCATTTCTTATTTTAATACCTTCACCTGTTTGATTTACATCACAAAATACTTGATAATTTCCTATTAAATCTGTGACATCAGTAATTTTTTGAACTTCTTTTATTTTAGTTGAATCACTTATATCAATATCATCATTACAAACCCATTCTTCAGAAAATTCAAAATATGGTTTTCCATCATGATTTGTTTTAAGTGTTACTACTGGATTAAAATCTCTTGGAGTAATTTTATATGCATAATTAGGTTCTCTTAATATTACATGATTTTGTCCTTGACTATCTTGAGTTACTTTCATATTATCATTACCATAAACATATGTATCACCAAAAATTAAAATCATTCCATATTTATTTCTAGCTATATATGGGTTATTTCCATATTCTATTGGTTCAGAAGATGCAAAAACCCAGTTTCCACGTGCTGTTTGATAATGATTTTCTCTATTTCGTGATTTTAATATTTTACCTTCATTCATATTATCAGGTGAAATAGAGGTAATATAAGTAACACATTCATTATGGTTAATAAATATATTTTTTACTTCTTGTTCATATTTTGACATCAAATCAAAAATCTCTTCTGTCTGTTCATCTAAAGTTTCAGGTTTTTCTTTCCAATTACTATCATTTTTTTGTACTCTTTTTCTTCTTTCATTCAAAACTTGTAATGCTTTTTGAATACTCTCAGGACTAAAATGCTCCAATTCTTTAGAATATTTTGCTTGTAATATAACTAAATCATTTAAACTTATACTATCTTTTATTTCAGGAAATAACTCATAAAGATTATAACCTAATAAATCATCAAAAAATTCTTTTAATTTAAATGTTTCATTAATATGATAAAAAGTTTTATCATAGACTCCATGTCTTGATATCAAATCTATCATTCGCCTATTAACAGGTAAAATTCTCGTAGAACACATTAAATCACATAGATTAATTATCTTTTCATAAATAGAGTATTCATCTTTTATATATTCTTTTACAAATTCATAATTTGGATTATTTTTATCTGTTTCATCTGCATTATTCGCTAAACAATCTATATCATTATTTAAAAATGAATGTTTAATACAGATTCCCGCATATTCTTCATCATAACCCAATGATTTTATATATTTATATCCTTCCATTGCATGAGAAAAAACACCATCATTTAAATATTTAAATTTTTTTCC
The DNA here is from genome assembly GCA_947596225.1 of uncultured Clostridia bacterium. Taxonomy (GTDB): domain Bacteria; phylum Bacillota; class Clostridia; order TANB77; family CAG-508; genus Scatovivens. The sequence continues at coordinate 3,407 of CANQEX010000067.1, forward strand.
TATGTCGTGTATATATCCTAATGCAGTAGCATAGTCTGCGTCTAAATTCAAGGCTTTTGCAATTCTACCTGCTGAGTTTCCAACATTAATAGAATGATCTATCCAATGATTATTTTTTTTCTCATCACGTTCACTTTCTAACATTTGTAATGCTTTGCTACTTGTTAATTTCATAACTCATACTCCTTTATTAAGTAAGCTTTTACTTTTTTATCTCTTTCTGAAAATTTACAATGTTTTCTTTTACCAAGGTATTTTATTTGCAACTTTTTCAAGTTCTTCTCTGATTTTTATATGTTGTGGGCAAACTCCTTCACAAGCTCCACATTTGATACACTCTGATGCTTTTTCTTTTCCATGCCCTCCTACTAACCATTCTTCTTGATGTTTAGCAAAACCCATATCATTGTAAAGTGTTAATATATTCATTGCTGTAAATGATCCTGAAATTCCAATATTTTTAGGGCAAACTTTTGCACAGTAATTACATGTAGTACAAGGTATTAAAGGAATTTTCTTTAATTCATCTTGTGCTTTGTTTATAACTTTTCTTTCATCTTCAGTTAATCCTATAAAATCTTTCATATATGAAATATTATCTTGCATTTGTTCGATATTGCTCATTCCTGATAAAACAACCATTACTCCATCTAAATCAGCTGCAAATTTAATTGCCCATGATGCCATTGATACATTTGGATTTGCAGTTTTTAATATTTTTTGTACTGATTCTGGTGGATTAGAAAGCATACCACCTTTCACAGGTTCCATTACTATAACTGGTTTTTCATATTTTCTAGCAACTTCATAACATCTTCTTGATTGAATTGCCATATTCTCCCAATCTGCATAATTTATTTGTAATTGAACAAATTCTGCTTCTGGATGTCTTACTAAAATTTCTTCTAATTCTTCTGGTGTAGAATGAAAAGAAAAGCCTAAGTGTTTTATTTTTCCTTGAGCTTTCATTTCTTTAGCCCATGTCCACATATCAAAATCTTCAAAAACTTTAGTTCTATGTTCTCCTAGATTATGTAATAAATAATAATCAAAATAACCTGCACCTGTTTGTTTTAAAGATGTTTCAAACTGTGCTATTGCATCTTCTCTTGTTTTGCAATTTATCCATGCTGCATTTTTTGTTGCTAAACAAAAACTTTCCCTTGGGTATCTTTCAACTAGAGCCTGCCTTATTGCATCTTCACTACCCGCATAAGCCCATGCTGTATCAAAATATGTAAAACCAGCTTCCATAAACATATCTACCATTTTTTTAGTTTGCTCTATATCAATATTTTCACCAATTTTCGGTAACCTCATTAGTCCAAATCCTAATTTTTTCACTTTATTACTGCACTTCCTTTCTATATAATTTTATTTCAATTATTATTATCTATACTATTTAACTATATTATTTTTGATATAATGTCAATATAAAACTTCTTGTAATTTTAGAATTTTATTCAATAATCTAAATCATCTCTATCATCTCTTATATTTTTTTGAGATATATTTGGATTTTTATATTTTTGAGCTAACAATATTGAGTCTTCTACAATAAATGAAGTCCACCCCATTTCACTCATTTTTTCTTTAATTTGATTTAATCGTTCAATATTTCCATTAGCAATTAAATCATTGTATCCTTTAGAAATACTATCCATTTTTGAAAAAATTTCATTAAAAAAATCTTCTTTCTTATCTATAGTAAGATTTGAATAATGTTGTCTATTTTTTACAAAACTTTCACTTCCATCTGGATTTTCACAGTAATATCCTAAAATAAACTGTAATGGTAAATTTCTCAATCTAGAACAAATTCTATCTAAAATACAATGTTCTTCATATTGCTGTCCAGATGTTCTTTTATTTTGTTCTGGAAATCCAAAAAAAATCTTTTTTCCAGTTTCACTTTGTATATGTAAAGGCACAGCAATTACAACATTTACTTTTGCTCCATTACCAAACTGGTATCCCATAATTTCTTGGCTTATTCTTTGATTATAATCATTTATTCCAAGAGAAATTGATGTACTTAAAATAGTTTTACTATTATTATTTATCTTTAATCCTTGGTTAATAATACTTTCTGCTCTATTTTTCTTTTCTTCTATACTGCCTTTGTCAATTCCATGAATACCTATTCCATATTCTCCTTGTTCTAGTACATATAATATCTCTAATAAATCATCTTTTTCCATTTTTTCTTTAATTTCTTTTTCCACATTAAACTCCTTCTACCAAATCTTAGCAATGCACGTATGTATCACTACTTTATACCATCTTTTCATATTCTTCATCTGTAACAGGTTCAAGCCATTCATTTGACGCATTTTCTCCAGGTATTTCCACTGCTATATGGCTAAACCAAGAATTTGCTTTTGCTCCATGCCAATGTTTTACATTAGCAGGAATTACAACAATATC
>CANQEX010000068.1 GCA_947596225.1 uncultured Clostridia bacterium
CTCCTTTTTTTCGAGGAACAGCATTTTCTATTATATTAACAAGTTCTGTTGTAGTTTCAATTTGTTTTTCTTTTCTATACTCTACAATTCTTTTTGCAATTAATTTTGAATATTTTTCTTCTCCATATTCATATATTATTTTAGCAAGTTCTTCCTCTTTATAACTATTTACAACTTCTTTAGCAGTGAGAGTTTGGGTCTTATCCATTCTCATGTCTAGTATTCCCTCTCCAATATAGCTAAAACCTCTATTGCGTTCATCTAATTGGTATGATGAAACACCTAAATCTAATAATATACCATCTACTTTTGATATTTTTAAATTTTCTAATATATTTTTTATATTATCATGATTATCATGAACAAATTTTACATTTTGAAATTTACTTAATCTTTCTTTAGCAACACAAATAGCTTCTTCATCTCTATCAATTCCTATAAGAAGCCCTTTTTTTGATATTTTTTTTATAATTTCTTTGCTATGACCTGCTCCACCCATTGTTCCATCTACATAAATACCATCTGGTTTTATATTTAAACCATTTATACATTCTTGGAGCATTACTGATTTATGGCTAAATTCCAAATTGTTACCCTCTTATGATAAAATTTTTCTACAATTAGCATAAACAGTTGGTATGTTTCATACCAACTGTCTTGCTTAATTGTTAATTTCATCATTTGTAATTTAAAATTTTTTTCTTTTGTTTTTTTTTTAATTTTTTCCTTTGTATTATATATTTTTTACCTTAGTAAATTATATATTTTTTCTTTGGTATTAAAATTAAATCTTATTCTTTAGTTTTCTAAAGCTTTTATCTTTTGTAAACTTTGTCTTTTGTAAATTTAAAATCTTTTGTATCTTAAAATTTTATCTTTGGCATTTATATAAACTTTAGCAAGTTATATACCAAGCATTTCCATTTTTTCTGCAATTTCATCTGCAGAAATATCGTCATCACATTGTTGCCATTTATCTTTACTCCAAATTTCAATTCTAGAATCCATACCAATTATTACAACTTCTTTTGTAAGTTCTGCAAATTCTCTTAAATTACTTGAAATTAGGAATCTTCCTTGCTTATCGATTTCACAATCAATAGCTCCAGCGAAGAAAAATCTTGAAAAAGCTCTAGCATCTTTATTAGAAATTGGAAGTGCTCTTAGTTTTTGTTCAAAAATTTTCCATTCTTCAATAGAAAATGCAAATAAACAACCATCTAAACCTTTAGTTATTATGAACTTTTCACCAATGTCTTCTCTAAGTTTTGCTGGCATTATTAATCTGCCTTTTGCATCTAGAGAATGTTCATATTCACCAATTAACAATAGCACTTTCTCCTTTCCATTTTTCTACCACTTTGTTCCACTTCTCTCCACTTCAATTAAATTTTAATATATAACTTTTTATTTTGCAAGTATTTTTTTAATTTTTTTTAAATTTTTTCACAAATTTTATTAGTTATGATAAAATGTTATTATATTAAAAAAGGAAATTAATTTATGAATATATTACAAATACAAGCATTAATATATAATTTAATAGTTTACTTAATAATGATTTCACCAATTTTATTTATTTCTTTTAGAAAAAAAATTTATCAAACAAAATCATTATTTATATCTAATCTTATAATAAGTTTTATAATAGAAATAATTTTATCTGTTTTTTTATATAAATTTTCTCATAAAATTTTCTCACTTTTTACAAATACAAATGGAATAATAAATTATGCAGTATATGCATCAAAAATATTATTTATTAGTAGTAGTTTGTATGGAATAAAATTATTAACTCCAATATATTTGTCTTTTTCAAACAAAAAAAAATCAGCGATTCTTTTTTTATCAAAAATCGCTGTTAATTTAATATTAATTTTTGTTGGATATAAATTTTTTAATACAAAAGGTATCTTATTTTCTATTCCAATCTGTGATTTAATTTATTATATAATTTATACAATATTAATAGTTTTCAATTAATATATTCAAATTTGCATCTAAAGCATCTGCTGTTGTTTCGCCAGTTTTAGCATTAACAACTTGATTTTCCTTAGATATATATATCATAGCTGGCATTTCTGTTATATTATAATTTCTTACTGCCTCTTTATAAAAATCATAATATATTTCCATAGAATAGTTTTCTTTTAAACTTGTGTCTACTTCTTGTGAAGTATTAATCATTATAAATTGTATTTTTTCTTTAAAATCTTTATATACATTTTCCACTTTCTGTAAAACATTCATAGAAGCTTCTTCATTATTAAAAAATAAAATCATAACAGGCTTATCTTTAAAATCTGATAACTTTACTTCAGTGTTATCTTCTTTATAAAATGTAATATCTGTATATTTAGCCTCTAAATCTTTTGTTTGTGATTCTTGATATATATCTTCTTGTACTTCTACATTACTTTCAGTTTCATTATTATTGTTATTATTTGAATACTGCATTGCATATATAAAAAATGCTAATGACGCTAAAAAAACAATTATCACGATTATTAAAAAAATTATATTTTTTTTCATATCTTCTCCTTTGTTCATAAATTTATTCATCTTTAAACATAATTGCAGGATATATTATATTTAGTGGAAGTATTAAAACTAAAGTATATACATATCTTAATGCTTGTGCCATTGGTGCCCCTACCATTAAACCTATCCATAATGCTATAGCTGGTATATAAGCTATAATAGTCTTTTTATCACTAATTCTAAAAGTAATTAATATACTAATTGCAGTTATCCAAAAGAAAAATCCACCACTAAAATGTTGAACTGATAATAAATCATTTTTTAAATCTATATTAAAATTATCTGCAATTAAATTTGTATTAGGTATAACTCCTGATAATGTATTCCATGTAACAGCAGATGTATATGCTTCTGAACCTTTAACATTCAGAGTCCAAAAACCTGATGTTATCAATAAATGTGCTTTTATATATTCTCCTGGATTTTGAATTAATAATTCAAACCAAAGTTTTAAAAATTCACTTTTGTGTTCTTCTAAATATTTAGAATTAAATTCTACATCCCTTTTAATATAATCAACAAGCATAGCTCTATAATCTTTTTTTATTCTAGAAATTGGTAATACTTTTTCTATTAATTCTTTCTGTTCTTTAGTTATATTACCATCAACAACTACTACTCTTGCTACTTGTTGAATTGGTATAGCCAAGCTTTCTGTTAATTCAGTTTTTGTTATTCCAAAAACTGGATATAATGATTCTATAATAAATACTATTATAACCACTAATATTGAAACTATATAAAATATTTTAATATTTTTTATATAACTGCTTTTTTTAAATCCTTTAATATATGTAAAAAATAATGACAAAATAGATACAATTACAATGAATTTAGCATTATTTCTTAAAAAGCATATTAAAAATCCATAAATATTAAATTTTATTATATTTTTTATTTCTATTTTCTGATTTTTAAAATTTTCTATTAAATCTATAAATCCTAGTATAAATAAAAATAGAACTAACGAAAAAGGTGTATCTTTCCAAATAGAAACACTATATAATGGATATAATTTAAAAAATCCTAAAAAAAGTATTATTCCTGTAACTATTGTTGGATTTACTTTTTTATTTAATAACCAATATATAAAATATGTAAGGATACTTACCATAAGTATTATTTGCAAAAAAGTATAAACACCAAATCCTTTTATAAAATTATTTCCAAATGCTTTTACAAGATATATAGATAAAGTATATAATATAGGATTATTTGCAGAAATTACATTTTCTGGTGATAACATATTATATGAAACCCATGTATCTATAAATACTCCACCTGGATATACACTAAAATAATATAACAAAAAAATTATAAATAAAAAAATAAAAGATACTAAACAAAATTTCTTTTTATGTTTAAATTCTTCTTGTTTTATAAAAGTATTAATTATTTTTTTATAGTGATTTTCAAGAATATATAAAAGTAAATAAACTATAGGTATTAATAATATCAATATTTTAAATTCACTTAAAAATATTAATTCTATATAATTTTCTTGAAAAGTTCCTCCTAAAAACACAATTTTACTCATTAAAAATAAAGCTATTGAAAATATGATAGAAAAAAATAATCTACTATATGATATTTTGTTTAATACATTTTTCAAAGTATTTACCTCCTTAATCGACTTTGATTATATCATATATATTTTTTCCTTGTAAATATTTTTTAACTCAAAAAAAAGTGCAATAAGCACTTTTTCTATCTTCCATCTGTAGTAGGTGAAACAGTTGATTTTTTATTAACATACTTTTCTTTATATATTGAATCTCTATTAAAATCCAATTTTGCAAATTGATATGGAGTAATTCCTCTTCTTTCTCTAAATAATGTAGCTATTTTTCTTGCGTCTAATTTTTCAAATTCATATTTTGAATATAATTTTCGTTTCTTTGAATTTTCAGGTAATTTATCAAAATAATCTTTATCTCTATTTATTGCTGTTTGTATTGCTTGTACTGGATCTTCTCCTTGCTTATCTATATTCCTATATCTATAACCTAACCAAAATGGATAAACTTTTGCCATAACTTCTGGATTTTCTCCTCTGGTTACAATATCTAAATAACTTTTTCCAGAAAGATAATTATAGACATCTTTATCTGTTAAAAATTTAATAAAAGAATGAAATATTTCTTTATCTTTTTGTGTCATTGTAGGTTTATATGGTAATATTGGTTGATGTACTGCCTGATGTGTTAAAAAAGCTAGTATTTTATTTGGATCTGTTTCTCCACTTTTAGCAAAAAACAATAATGTTTTATTTGAACTTAATTGATAACATCTATGTGTATCAAAATTAGGATATACTATGTATGTACTAACTTTTCCAATATTTTCTGGTTCATAACCTAAAATAGACTTCACATATTTCATTATTTTACTTTCATTTGATTTCCAAGCTCTTTCTATTGAATCTTTATATACTTCTGTATCATCTATTATCTTTTTTACATCTGGAGATTGTTCCATCTGTTTAAATTCTTCAAAAAAAGCCATCATATCTATTATTTCATCTTCTGTTAAACCATATTGATATTCCAATCTAGTTTTTAAAGCATCTTTATAGTTTTCTGATTCAGATAATGGAGAAATTGATAAAATTTCATCAAAGAAATTACTACCATCTCCATGAACTAATTTTTGATTGCCAAATATTTCTTTATGATTTATTATGAAATTTTTTATTGTTGGAGAGGTATTGATTACTCCACGTTTTTTATATAATTCTTTTTTACTAGAATTTCTTTTGGATATAATTCTAGCTCTAATTTCTCCGTTCATTATATTACATAAAACGGAATCTTCATTAACTGCAAAATTCATATTTGATTTTGACATAAATAACCTCCTATATATGTAGTTACATTTATAGTATTTATTAATTTTACTTTTTCTTAAGTATTCCAAATTGGTATATCTTAATTTTTAAGACATACTCAACGATTATATTTTATCACAAATTGTGAAGAAAATAAATACTTTTTTGTGATTTTTTTGTAAATTTTTAAAATTATACCAAACTTATATGAATTAGACTTGCCATATATGAAATATAACTACAAACAAAAGCTATCCCTGCCCATCTAGATAATTTCTTGCTTTCACCAATAAATGGAGTAATATATAG
>CANQEX010000069.1 GCA_947596225.1 uncultured Clostridia bacterium
CTAGATATACAAATAACTTTATCCTTTAAAGCTATAACTCCATATCCATTATCATAAATTTTACTTTTATATCCATTTATAATATTATCATCAACTTTTTCATCTGTATTTATAAATAATCTAAATTTATAATCTCTATCATATGCTTCTACATTATTTGTAAATTTTACATTACCATCTTTATATTCAAAATCTGGTAATTCATTTTGAACATAATCATAAACTTTATTGATTCTCTTTGAGAAATCAAATGTTTCAACTGATAATGTTATAATTGTAATAAGTAATATTAACATAAAAAAATATTTAAAAGCTACAGATAATCTTTCACCTAAAAACATGCCAAAATCTTCTAAATTAAAAATAGCAATTTTTAATCTTTTAAAAAAAGTTATCTTATTTTTTGTGTCTTCCACTATATATACTCCCTTCTAATTTCATCATTTGCTTGTAATGGTGTTATATCTAATTCAACTTCATCTCCAATACTAATATCATTACTATTTGTTATATCTATAATAGCATGATACATTCCAATTCTACCTATTATTTTATAATAATTATTTTTTATTTTAACTTTTAATGAATTGTCTTTAAATACTTTTTTTATTTCCATTAATACTGAAATTATATTATTTTTTAGAGAAAAATCATCTCTTTTTTTATCTTTATTTAAACCATCCATATATCCAACTGGTACAATAGCTATTTTAGTATTTTTTTTAGTTTTATAAGTATTGCTATAACTTATATTATAACCTTTAGGTAATAATTTTATTTCTGAAATACTTGTTTTAAAAACACCTACTTTTTTTAATTTATCTTGATTAATTATTGTTCTACCTTGCAAAATAGATCCTAATCTAACTGCATTTAGATTCATATCTGGATATTTCAAAAAAGCAGTTGATGCTGAAACATGTAAAATATTTGGTGTGTACCCTTGTTCATTTATATAAGATATTACTTCCATAAATCTATCAAATTGAATTCTTGTCCACTTTTCATCATTAGGTTTAGAAAAATGAGTAAAAACTCCATCAATTTTCAACTTATTCGAATTATTAAATACTTCTAATATTTTTTCTTTATCAGTATATAAAAAACCATATCTTCCAAAACCTGTATCTATTTTTATATGTGCTTTAATAAATTCTTTTTCAGAATTTTCTAATATTTTTTCTATTAGATTCATTTCTTCTAAACTGTCAACTGTTAATGTTATATCATTTTCAATCAATAATTGCAATTCCTTTTTTATAATAATTGGAGATAGTAATAAAATTTCTTCTTTTATTCCTTCTTTTCTTAAAGTCATAGCCTCTTCAAAAGTTGCTACAGCTAACATAGATATTCCATTTTCAATTAAAAATTTTGAATATTTTACTAAATCTAATCCCATTCCATTTGCTTTAACAACTGCAATTATTTTAGTATCTGCACTATCTTTTAGTTTTTCTTTTACAAAACTTAAATTACTTATCAAGTTATCTTTATTTATTTCTAAAACTTTCATATAATTTTAAATACCTATTTTTTTCTTTAAAGTTCTTAAAGATCTAAACATCTTTTCAGCAAATTTATATAATTTATATATTAATGGTTTATATGGTAAATAGATTTCTCCAATAAATTCTGTAAATTCAGCATTAAATCCTTTTTTAAATCTATATAAACCATATTGTGGATGTGATTCATCTACTATTCCAGAAACACCTCTAAAATCATATATATCTGCACCTCTTTTAATTGCTTCTTGTATCATTGTCCATTGTAATAAATAATTAGGCATTAAGTTTCTATAACTATTAGAACTTGCTCCATATAAGTACCACACTTTATTACCATACATAATTGGTATTATTCCTGCTATTGGTTTATCTTCATGATAAGCCATCAATAATTTCATATGATTAGGTGCCATTTCATCATACATTTTTTCAAAATATTCTAAAGATCTAATAATAAAATTATCTCTTTCCCCTGTTTCCACCATTATTTTGTGGAAATCTTTTAAATCTTCTTTTGAACCTTCTTTTATTATTACTCCTTTTTTTATTGCTAAACGAATATTATATCTTGTTTTTTGATGGAAATTTGAAAAAATTTCATCTTCTGTTTTTCCTTTTATATCTAATCTAAAAACAAATCTTGGTTGAATTTCATCTTTAAAATCTTTACTATCATCTTTTATTTTAAAGCCTTTTTTTAAAATTATATTTCTAAACTTTTCATCAGATTTTAAAATATCAGGTTCTATTCTTAAAACAAAAGAATTATATTTTTTTGCAAGTAAGTTTGCACCTTCAACTAAATCTTGAATAATATTTTCATCATAAATATCACAAACTGGTCCACGTGCAGAATACATTAGATTTCCAAAAATAGGTATTTTTCTTATCCATACACAAAGACTTCCTCTAATATTTCCATCTTTATCTTCAGATAAAATAACTTCTTTTTTCCAACTGGTTTTTACATTTCCCCATTCAAGAGATTGTTGAAAATTACATCTATCATGTGATTCTAAAAATTTTTTATAACGTTCTTTATCCTTTTCTTCTAATAATTTCACTTATTTTAAGCCTCCAATATTTATTATACACAAAAATTATTTTATTATTTCTCTACTATAGTTCCTTCTTTACTATCTTTTACAGAATATCCCTTTTCTATTAAAATATCTCTAATTCTATCAGATTCTTTCCAATCTTTATTTTCTCTTGCTTTATTTCTTTTATCTATCAATTCTAAAATATCATCAGATAAAATATTTTCTTGTTTTTTATAATTTTTTAAATCTAAACCTAAAACTTCATCAAATTTTAATAAAAGTTTTTGTAATTTTTTAGATTTTTTAGGATTTTTTATAACATCCCAAACCACACTCATTGCTACTGGCATATTCAAATCATCATTAATTGCTTCTAAAAATCTTTTTTCATATTCCTCTATTTCTTTATCAGATACATCATCATTTCCTTCACTATGTTTTATGTATCCTTCTCTTAATCTATTTAAAGCAATTTTAGCTGAATCCATTGCTTCAAATGTAAAATTAATTTGTGCTCTATAATTTGATGCGTAATTAAACATTCTATATACTAAAGGTTCATATCCTTTTTCTTCTAAATCTTTTAATGTATATAAATTATTTAAACTTTTTGCCATTTTTCCACCATTTACTTGCAAAAATTCAACATGTATCCAATAATTTGCTGGAATTTTTCCAGAAAAACCTTTGCTTTGAGCTATTTCATTTTCATGATGAATTGGTATATGATCAACTCCTCCTGTATGAATATCAAACTGTTCTCCTAAATATTTATAACTCATAGCTGAACATTCTAAATGCCATCCTGGATAAGCTTTACCAAAAAAAGAATCCCATTTCATTATGTGATTTTCTGGTGCTTTTATCCAAAGTGCAAAATCAGAAATATTTTTCTTATTATTATCAAATTCAACTCTTGCCCCAGCCTTTTGATCATCAATTTTTCTATTAGATAAAACACCATATTTATCTAATTTTGATGTATCAAAATATATAGTATTTTCTGTTTCATATGCAAAACCATTTTCAATTATTTTTTTTACATACTCTTCCATAATATCTATATGTTCTGTAGCTCTAGCAATAATTTCTGGCATATCTACATTTAATAAATTTAAATCTTTTAAAAAAGCATTCATATAAAAATTTGCAATTTCAAATGGATCTTTATTTTCTCTTCTTGCTGCTTTCATCATTTTGTCTTCACCTTCATCTGCATCAGAAACTAGATGTCCTACATCTGTTATATTCATAACATGTTTTAATTTGTATCCATTATATTTTAGAACTCTTCTTAAATTATCCATAAGTAAATATGCTCTTAAATTTCCAATATGAGCAAAATAATAAACTGTAGGTCCACATGAATATAACCTAACTTCTTTTTCATTTATAGGTTTAAATTCTTCTTTTTTTCTTGTTAATGTATTAAAAAATTTTATACTCATGTTTTTACCCTCCTATATTAATTTATGGGCGGATTAAATCCGCCCTTTTTAATTCATTATGGTGTTGAAGTGGTTGTAGATCCAGTACCTTCTCCAGTTCCTCCACCAGTCTGAGATCCACCAGTTCCAGTTTCTCCTGTGCTTCCACCTGTTTCAGATCCTCCTGAACTAGAACTATCTCCTCCAGAACCTCCTGTAGGATTTCCACCAGAGCCTCCAGATCCAGCACCTCCTGTAGAACCACTATTATCTCCACCAGTATTATCACCAGATCCACCTCCTGTTCCAGGTCCTGTAGGTGGTGTTCCAGAGTTTCCATTTTGTGCCCCTTGTTGTTTTCTTGCTTCTTCTGCAGCTTGTTGTTGTGCTCCTACATCTCCACCTGCTGCTGCCGCATCTGTTGCAGCTTGGAAAGCAGCCTGATCTTCTGGAGTTACATATCCTCCAACTCCTTGATGAAGATTACAAACTCCTTCAGGAGCTTTTGATAATTTACCTTGTGTAGTCCAAACAGCATCTCTTTCATGTTCTGGAATATATCCAACCATTAAAACTTTATTTGGACAGGCATCTGTTGCTATTAATTGTGAATCAGCACAAATTGTTACTCCTCCATGTCCTTCACAAACTTCTGTAGGTACACTATCTTTTGTAAATAACTCTGTATATGAAGATCCAGCACAAGATTCTCCTGCAATTTTTCCAGAATATGTGCAAACCGTTTGTCTTATAATTCCATCTGGTTCAACAAAAGATGCATTAGGTAAATCTTTATGAATTGCTGTCATAACATTATCCCATATTTCACCAGCTGGATTTCTTCCAAATCCTTTAACTTCAGCTGAATATTCATATCCATACCAACATGTAGCTGCATAATATGGCGTAAATCCACAAAGCCATCTATCATTATTATCATTTGAAGTACCTGTTTTTGCTGAAACATCCATTCCTGGAATTGCACAATATGTTGCTGTACCACTTTTTACTGGTTGTGTTAAAATATCTTTTTCTATAAAAGCATTTTGTTCTGACATTACTCTATTTTGTTCTTGCTTAGGTTCAAATATTACTTTCCCACTTTTATCTTCTACTTTTGTATAGAATGTTGGAGTTACATATACACCATCATTAGCTATAGCTGAATATGCTCCTAATAATTCTGCAGGTGATATACCATCAGATAATCCACCTAATGCTAAACTTAAACCTTCACTTGTAAAATCAGGTAATCCTACACTTTTACAAAATTCAACTGCTTTTTCTAATCCTATATCACTTAATGCTTTTGCATGAGGAATATTATGTGATTCTTGTATTGCTGTACGCATATTACAATAATCACTATATCCTGTAGAATTTTTAGGTGACCATGCATTTGCAC
>CANQEX010000070.1 GCA_947596225.1 uncultured Clostridia bacterium
TATTTTGAAATATATTGTAAATAATTTAAAAAATAAAATTGCAGCAGAAAATTTTTATAATGAAGTAATTAAAGAAATAGAAAAACGAAGTGAAAATCCAGAAGGTTATGAAAAGTATATATCTACTAGAAATTGAAGAGGATTTAAGATGACTTGGTTGGTATATTTTAAAATCCACACCCTCAATATTTGCTTTCCAACCACTTGTAAATGGAATATCTGGGAAATTACTAGATATTCTTTTTGCATTATTATAAGCAAAAGAATTTTCAGTAATTAGGCCTGTAACTAAATCAACTCCATCTGGATTTACCATTGGAACAATATATAAAGAAACATTATTAAATAAATTTCTTGCATTGTATCCAAAAATATCTAAATTATTAACATAACTTTTTGATAAATTTTCTAAAAATTTCATTAATAGAGGTGTTGTTATCCATTCATTTGCATGAGTTGAAGCACAATATAAAACTTGTTTTTGACCATTTCCAAATTTAATAGCTCTAATTCCCCTTCCAAGAACGCTAGTACCAATAGTAGATAATTCTAGAAATGGATATACAGTTTTTAAAGCATTTAAATTTAAATCTAAAATTTGGGAAGTATAACTTATATTAGTAGGAACTATAGTACCAAATGGAATCGTAATTTTTTCACCTATTTGTAAATTTTGTGAGTCTATATCAGGATTAGCATAAATAATTGCATCTACAGTTGTTGAAAAATTTTTAGCAATATTATATAAAGTATCATTTTCTTTAATTGTGTAAGTTGTATAACCATTTATGTATGGCATTAAAGCATTCCAAGTATTTGTACCTACAACACCATCTACAGATAAACCAAATTGTTTTTGAAATCTTTGTACAGCAGAATAGGTTTGAAAACCATAAATGCCATCAATTGCACCATTATAAAAACCTAATTTTAATAATGTGCTTTGTAAGAGTTCTACTTCAGGACCTCTTGAGTTTAATCTTAATGTATTCATAATAATTTTCCTTTCTATTTTTTTATATAATATTATTTAGAAAAACAATAAGTTACTAAAGTGTCAAATTAATACAATAATTGACAAAGTTAGACTTGTAAAATAAAATAAAGTATTATAAAATAATATTGAGAAATAGTAATATTTGAGGTGAAAAAATGCTAATAGAAGCAGAATTAAAAGAACTAGCTAATAAAAAGGAATATACAAAAGTTTTTAATTATTTTCATGATGAATATACTGAAATGTTAAGAAATTTTTTAAAAAGAAATGAAATAGAAGTAAATGATGATGATTGTTTAATAGATTATATTGTTAAAACAAGATTTTTTATGCCAAAATATAATTCATATACAATTCCAATTACAAATGCAATGTATAATGAAGATTTACCAGAGGAAATGAAATATGAATTACTTATGAGTAGTTATAAAGATGTATATAAAGCTTTTAACAAATAAATAGAAAGGAATTTTATGGATAAAGTAGAAAAATATTTAGCTTATAATGGAAAAGTAAGTATAATATGTGTTAATACAAAAAATTTAATAGAGGAAATCAAAAATATTCATGATTTAACTCCTACTACTACAGCAGTGTTAGGAAGATTTTCTACAGTTTGTGGTATTATGGGATTAACTAGTATAAAAGAAAATGATGATAGTATAACAGTTCAAATAAAAGGCGATGGGCCATGTGGCTCTATTGTTGGTGTTATAACAAGAGATTATAATGTTTCAAAAATAAAAACATATATTCAAAATCCATTGATTGAATTACCATTAAAAGAAAATGGAAAAATTGATGTTGGTACTGCAGTAGGAAAAACAGGATATTTAAACATTATAAAGCAAAATGATATTACAGATAAACAATATAATGGATTAGTACCATTAGTTTCTGGTGAAATAGCAGAAGATTTTGCACAGTATTTTGTAAGTTCAGAGCAAAAACCTACAGTACTTGCTTTAGGTGTGTTAGTAGATAAAAATGGAGTAAAAGCTGCTGGTGGTTATATGATAAATTTAATGCCAGATGCTACAGAGGAGGAAATATCTAAAATAGAAAATGCAATAAAAAAAGCTCCAAGTATTAGTGAATTATTAGAACAAAATAAAACACTTGAAGAAATTTGTAAAATAGTAACAGGTGATGAGAATATACAATTATTACAAGAAAATTTACAAATAAAATTTCAATGTGATTGTAGTAAAGAAAAATTTAAAAGAGGATTAATTTCTATTGGAAAAGATGATTTACAAAAAATAATAGAGGAAGATGGTAAAGCAGATACAGTTTGTCAATTTTGTAATAAGAAATATCATTTTACAAAAGATGAATTAGAGGAATTACTTAAAAAGATTTAATAAAAGGGTGATAGACTAATGATGAAAAAATTCGAAAGTGAAGCTATGTATGAAACAAATCCAAAATGGGACAAGGCTATTTCACGTACAGAGAAATTATATGATCCTGTTTATGGGAATGCTCCAATGAGATCAGAATTTGATAGAGATTATACAAGAATAATAAATTGTAATGCGTATAGAAGATTAAAACATAAAACTCAAGTTTTTTTCTCTCCAAAAAATGATCATATATGTACAAGAATAGAACATGTTAATTTAGTTGATTCTATAAGTAATACTATTGCTAATTATTTAGGATTAAATCCAGAATTAACAAAAGCTATTGCTGTTACACATGATATAGGACATAGTCCATTTGGTCATCAAGGAGAAAGGATTTTATCTGAAATAGCAGAAAGAGAATATGGTGAAAAATTTTGGCATGGAAGAAATGGTCTTCATCTTGTTGATGATTTAGAGTTATTAAGGGATTTGAATGGAGTAAAAAGAAATCTAAATTTAACTTATGCAGTAAGAGATGGAATACCAGGACATTGTGGAAATCCAAATCCAAAAGGATTGAAACCTAGAAATGAAGATATAGATTTAAAAGAATTTACTTATTCAAATAAATTTTCACCATATACATGGGAAGCATGTGTTGTAAAAATAGCAGATAATATTTCCTATTTAGGCAGAGATTTAGAAGATGCAAAAGAAATGAAAATTATTACAGATAGAGATATAAATAATATTGATAAATCTATTGAAAATATTAGAATTAATAATTCTAGTATAATAGGTTATTTTATAAAAGATTTATGTGAAAATAGTAATTTAGAAGAAGGTTTAAGATTTTCAAATGAAGCATTTGAAACTATAGAAAGAATAAAAAAATTTAATTATGAAAAAATATATAAAAGCGAAAAAATACAGCCTACAGTTAGATATTTTTCTGTAGTCATGAATGAAATTTTTTATATGTTAAAAGGTGCATATGATGGAATGGCTACTATTAAATCAATTAGAAGACTAAAAAGATATTATCCATATCTTTCAGAAGAATTTTCAGAATGGCTAGGAAGATATACTAATTCTGGTGAAAGAGATGAAAAAAATTATTTAAATAAAATAATATATGATTTAAATGACATAAAAAGTTATAGCAGAGCAATAATAGATTATTTATCTGGAATGACAGATCAATATATAATAAGAATTTACAATGAAATAGTAAGTTTTTAAAAGGAGGTTTATTATGGTATATGAGTATAACCCAGTAGGAGTTTGTTCTATGAAAATTACAATAGAGATTGATGGTGAAAAGATTAAATCAGTAAAATTTTTAGGTGGATGTGCTGGAAATACACAAGGAGTTGCATCATTAATTGCTGGTATGAATATTGATGAAGCAATTAAAAGATTAAAGGGAATTGATTGTGCTGGAAGAGGAACATCTTGTCCAGATCAACTTGCAAGAGCTTTAGAAGAAATAAAACAAAAATCTGCATAAATCTAAGATTAGAGTGAATAAAATTTCACTCTAATTTTTTAAAAATTATTTATATAATATTCTGTTATTTTTGCAAAGTCATCTAAACAAAGATTTTCTGCTCTTATTTTTAGGTCTAAATTTAGTGATAATAGCATTTTTTCTAAAAATTGTTTATTAGCAAATCCAGCATTTGAAAGAGAATTTATTAAAGTTTTTCTTTTTTGTAGAAATGCTATTTTTATTATATTAAAAAATAATTTTTCATTTTCTACTTTAATTTTTGGATTTTTTAAAACTTCTAAATTAATAACTGCAGAATCAACTTTTGGACTAGGTATAAAACAATCTTTTGAAACTTCAAGAATAATTTTAGGATTAGTATAGTAATTAATACTATAAGTAATTGAACTAGTATCTTTTCCACCAGGAGTTTCAGTTAATCTATTAGCAACTTCTTTTTGTACCATTACAGTAATACTTTTTAATTTTAATTTTTCTTCTAAAAGTTTCATTATAATTGGAGTAGTAATATAATAAGGTAAATTTGCTACTACTTTTACTTCTTTATAATTTGAATTTTCTTCAATTAATTTTTTTAAATCAACTTTTAAAATATCATCATTAATAAGTTCGAAATTTTTATATAATGAGAATCTATCATTTAAAATGTTTATCATTTTTTTATCTAATTCAATAGAAATTACTTTGCCTGCATTTTGTAAAAGAACATGAGTTAAAGTTCCAAGACCTGGACCAATTTCTATAACTAAATCATTACTACTTACTTCTGCTTTATTTACGATTTCTTGAACTATAAATTCATCTATAAGAAAATTTTGACCATAATTTTTATTAGCAACAATATTATATTTTTTCATTATAAATTTTGTTTCCTGAGATAAATTCATATAAAACATCCTTTTTATTAATTTTTATAATTTTACTATAAATTACTTAAAAATTCAAGAAGTTAGCATGTATATAATATGGACTGAATTCTAAAAAATAAAAAACAATAAAATTCAGTCCATGTTTGAAAACTTAAATTTTATGCTTTTGTACTTTTTTGAGAATTAAATAATAAAAATTTTTCTTTTGTAAAGAAAAAAATTTTTATCAAGTTGTTTTGTGAAAGTTTGCATGAACATGCTTGAAATACTTGAACAAAAACAATTATATTTTAGCATATTATATTTTTACAAATTGTATAAGTATTGAAAAGTAGCGAAATATACAAATTTTTAAGGTTGTACACTTAAAAAAAGCCTGATATAGAAATATCAGACTTTTTTTATGATAAGTAAATTTTTTGATTTAATTCTATTATTTATTTGTTATTTCTTCTAAATCAAGAAGCTCTTGCCATCTTGAATCAACTTCTTTTTGGAATTCTTCTATCATCCATTCATTTCCAGGTTTAAACATATGTTTAAATCTTTTTTGTGGTC
>CANQEX010000071.1 GCA_947596225.1 uncultured Clostridia bacterium
GATGAAAAAACTCACTCTGGAAAAAATCTGTCTATAAGTCAATTCGAGTCTAAAGGAAAAAAAGCAGTAATTATAAGAAAATTATTTTCAGATTTAGATGGAAACAATATTGTTGATAATTATTCAGATCAATACATTTATGAATTAGAAAAATTTGAAGAAGATAAAAGAAAATCAATACATCAAACTATGTTACACTCTCAAAATTGGGAATATACAGGTAAAGAATTAAAAGCTAATGCAATACACAATGACATAAAAATAAAAGTTACATATCCTAAGCCAAACTTAAATATGAAAAAAGCTTATGATAATATTTATAATAAATACAAACTTAATATAAATTCCTATAATGCTAAATTTACTCAAATTTTAAAAGGTGTTGTTGATTCTAAAGAAAATAAATATATTTATGGAAATGGTATTGAATCAAAAAATTTAGGCGATTTGAAAAAACGTTATTGGTACAGAAATATTCGAGGAATAGATGTTCCAGATATTGCAATTTTATTTTTAATTGATGGTTCTGGATCAATGGAGGGAATAAAAAATGAAAATGCAATAAAATCTTCAATTATATTACATGAAGTTTTGTCTAAGAATGGAATAGAACATGCTATTGTTGAGCATAGGGCTATATTTGGAGCACCTTCAGTAAACCACCAAATATTAGTAGATTTCAATTACAGAAAAAATGATAAATATAACATTTTATTATTAAATGCACATGAAGGTACAAGAGAAGGTCTTTCACTTGTGTGGGCTTCTAAATACATAAAAGAACATTCTCGTGCTGAACACAAGGTAATTATTTGCATTTCAGATGGTTTTCCTTGTCATCAAGTTAATAATACAGATAATTATTTTCCTCCTGTTTCAATTAAAGATACTCATAATGTTGCAAAGAAAATTGAAAAAGAGGGAATAGGTATAATAGGTGTTGCTTTAGAAGAAAATAAAGGGCAAACTGAATGTTATGAAGCATTAAAAGAAATTTATAAAAGAGTTATAGATGTTGATGATATGAAACATTTGACAACTCAATTATTAAATTTAGTTTCAAAATTATTTTTATAAATAAATTTTTACAAAAAATTGCAAATTTTAATTAGCTAAACATTTTTAGACTATGACAAATAGTTTATTATATAATTAATTTAAAGGAGATAAATTATGGAATTATTTGATAAGTTTACGAAAAAAAATGAAGAAACAAATTCACTAGGTTGGGATGCTATAACTGAATTATGTGATAAAGTTTATCCTAATCAAAAAAATCCAAAACATTATGGAACATTAGTAAGCTGGGAATTAGGAGGTAATGATCCTCTTCAAGGCATAAGTGTTTATGATGGTGGAGATTATTGGCATTTTATTACTTATGGATTATCAGAATTATATGAAAAAAAATCAAAAACAAAAGAAATTAGTGGGTATGGAATGGAATTTACCCTTAAATTAAAAAAAGATAATTATGAAAATGAAGAAAATGAGATAAAGTGTATATGTGGTATTTTACAATCTATTGCAAGAATAACTTTTACAAAAGGAGAAATTTTTAATGTTTATGAATACTTATATACAGGTCAAACTGATGGAATTGATTATAATATGAAATCTAATATAACTGGTTTTATTACAGTACCAGATGATAAGTTTCACGAAATAGATACACCAAATGGAAAAGTGTGTTTTGTTGAATTTGTCGGAGTTACTGATAATGAATTAAAGGCAATTCTAAATAAAAACATTAAAGTAAAAGAATTATATGATAAAATTGGTAGTGATGTAACAAATTATAATAGAAAATCTGTTATGTAAATTTATATGAGTTAGATAAATATTAACTTATTGGAGTATTATTATGAAGAAAAATAAAATTAACATAAAAATGATAATTTTTTGCATTTTAGTAGCTAGTGCATTATTTTTAGGAATAATTTGTTTATTTTTAGGAATTAAAACAACCTTTCTTACTAACAAAAAAACGAAAAATTATCTTACTACAACAGCATATTATAATAATTACGAAATCTATGATTTAAATGACAAAGATGATACAACTTATCGTTTAATTTATGTTTATAAAGTTAATGATAACTATTATACAATTAAAACAGATTATGGAAGTGGCTATATACCAGATATGAATAGTGAAAGACAAGTAAAATATAATCCAAATAATCCAAGTGATGCTATTTTCTTAGGCACAAATGCAAATAGTTTGTTAATCTATTTTGGAATATTCTTTTTCTTGAATGGCATGGCATTTATTTTAGGATATTTAAATATTTTGGGAGTTTTTTATAAAATAAGAATCAATATTTTTGGTTTATATATTGGGATAGTATTTTCTATTGTAGGAATAGGATTTATTAGATTACAACTTGGTAAGGCATCATCAATCATATCTGTAATAAAGCAAATAAAATTTTGGATTTTAATACCTATAATGTTTATAATTGCTGGAATTTTTCAAATTGTTAAATGTCTATTAGAAATAAAAAGAAAACACTAAATTATGTTTAATAGAAAATGGAGGCATTAAAAAAGTATGAACAAAGATGATAAAGTGGAATTTTGTGTAAATATAATAAAAAATTTTTTAGAAAAAGAATTTGGCGAGAAAATTGAAGAAAATAAGATAACTGAAGAGCAATTGAAAAAAATGTTTAAATACTGTTTAATAAAGAGTGCATATTCTCAAAACGACTGGAACAAGATTTTAGAAAGCTCAAAAGAATATCTAAGTTCTTTAAAAACAGAAGAAGTTTTAGAAAACTTTAAAGAAAATCGTTCAAAAAATGAATTTCCAGAGTTATTAATTAAGTATGAAGAATTTTATGGAAATGAAGAATATCTAAATAAATCTATTTTTGAAAATCATAAAGGAGATGCAGACAGGTTACAAATTTCTTATGCTATATATTATTTACTTTGGAAAAGAATAGGAATAGATATTGATATAAATAAAGAAAAAATACAAGAAATATATTTTGAAAATAAAGATAATAAAATAATGTTAAATGGTGATACATTAAATACTCGAGATACAATTTGTAGTTATGGTAATTCTCTAAATGATAAATTAATTAAGAGTATCAAAGATAAAAATAACTTAAAGCAAATAATAAAAAAAGCAGAAGATTTTAGATGGAATTATGAAACTTTTGGAAATTTTATGCCAATAACATCAGGAAATGAATCTTTGAATAATAACAGGTCTATAGTATTTAAAGATCAGTTTGATTTATATTTAAAAGCAGTAAAGGAATTTTATTATAATAATCTAGAAACTAATTACGAAAATATATTTAGTGAATCTTTAGAAAAAAATAAAGAATATTTTAAAATTTTTGGTACTTTTTCAGACTATGTAAAATATAACTATTTAGATGTATACATAAAAGATGGAGAAGAGGTTAAAAATTTATTTAAAAGGGAAAAAGCACAAGTATTGCCTAAAGATTTTAATCAAATAGTAGAGTATTTTTCAAATGCTGAAAACATAATAAAAAGTAGAGCAAATCTTATGATTAAAGAATTGAAAAAAGTATTAGAAAACTATTACAAAAATAAAACAAACTGTAAATTATAATGTGGAGATTATAATATTATGAATAATGAATTAAATTTTTATAATAAAATAAAAAATTGGGATTTTAGTAAAATAAAATACATAGAAGAATCATTAACAAATTGGGATCTCTATACTATTTTAAATAAAGAAGCAACTAAAAATTCATATATTTTAGATTTAGGTACAGGTGCTGGAGAAAAATTATTAAAAAATTTTCCAGAAGTTAAAAAGATAGTAGGTACTGATTTCTCACCAGAAATGATAAAAACAGCACAATTTAATTTAGAAAAATCAAAAAGAAAAAACATTGAATTTAGAGTTATGGATAATTTAAATATGAATATAGAAAATGATTGTTTTGACATAGTTGTTGCAAGACATACATGTATAAATGCAAAACAAATTTATAAATGCCTAAAAAAAGGTGGTATCCTTTTAGTAAGAGGTGTAGATAAATTAGATTGCTTTGAATTAAAGAAAATGTATGGTAAAGGACAAGCATATAATGATATAAAACCAATAAGTCAAATTGATTACGAAAATATTCTTGATGCTGGTTTTAAAAATGTTGAATTAGTACCAATACATATAAGAGAATATTATAAGACAAAAAATGATCTTATTGCTCTATTACTTAAAGCTCCTATATTACAAGATTTTTCTGAGATAAATGAAAATGAAAACTTAAATGAAAAATTAGATTTTTCAATAATAGATAATTATATAAAAAATCATGAAACCGATAAAGGCATCTTATTAATAAGAAGATATTATGGAATAGTTGCTTATAAATAATATTAAATATGGAATTAAATTTTATAAAAAATGTGTGGAGGACTATTGGATTATGGAAGAGAAAAATAGCTTTACAGATAGTTTAAAAGTACAAATAAATAATCAGCCTATAACATTATTTCCAACAGATGAAGATATTTTAAATAAGATGGACAAAACAGATAAAATGTATTTGTTTGATATGGAAGATATTGATAAAAAAATAAAAATAGCGAAATTAACAAAACAACGGTGAACAACTATTTTTATATCGTAAAAAGGCAAATACTAAAAAATTTTTTGGTTATTGCAATATATATTCACAGTACTATATTATAAATTTGACAGGAGATATAGTTGGAAGAATACCTATTTTTATTAACAATCCAAATTTATTAAGTATGGATTATTGGCTAAAAGAAGACTATCAAGCTAAAGGTATTGGAACAATAGCATTAGAAGAGGTTATAAAACAAATTTATGATAAGAAAGAATTTGATAAATTACCTTTTTCTTCTGTTAAATATCCTGATGTAGAAGAAACAAGAATTGAAAGTATAGAATTAGAAATATCTGATGATAATGAACCAAGTAAAAGAATTGCAACAAAAAATGGATTTAAAAAAGTGGGAGAAAGAATTTTTTCTTTGACTTTGGAAGATCATATAAAACAAAGAGAAAACATAATACGAGAGTGAATAAATTTGTCGAGGAGATAAGATAATGAAAATAATAACAATATGTGGGAGTATGAAATTTGTTAGAGAAATGATGGAAATATCTGAAAGAGTAGAATTACAAGGCAATGTGGTATTAATGCCTATTTATAATCCTTCTAGACCTAATAAAGAATCATTTACAAGTGAAGAAGTTTTGATACTAGATAAAATGCA
>CANQEX010000072.1 GCA_947596225.1 uncultured Clostridia bacterium
CATCTTCTTCAAATTCAACTTTTATTTTAAATAGTTTTCTAAAATCTTCATCCATAGATAATAAAGTATGATAAATATTAGAACTTCCAATTAATAAGACTTTTATGTCTAATGGGATTGGCTCAGGCTTTAAAGAAACTAATAATGCTCTTTGCTCCATAGCATTTTCTATTGATAATTCTTTTATCTTTAAAGCTTTTTTTAAAGACTCATAGCAAATCATATTTGATAAAATATCTTTTGCTTGAAAAACTATATATCCTCCATTTGCTTGATGTAATAAACCTGGTTTTATCATCATATAATCAGTTTTTAAAACTCCAAATTGATTTTCATATTCAAGTCCACCAAAAATATTATAATAAGAATAATTTGTATCCATTATTACAGGAGCGCCTTCTAATTTACTATTATCTATAAATAAATTTACTCTATAATTAAGCCAAGGCTCTTTATCATGTTTTGAAGGTTGTTGACCTGTTCCTTGTTGATTTGATTTGTTATTTGACTCTGGTTCCAAAAAGCAATTAATATTTTTTAAAACATCTTTTTTTATATTGTCTAAATAATTTCCTATTTTTTTATTTCTTTTATAATTTGCTTTAACTGAATTTATATGAACATTTATTGTCATAAGTGCTATATTAGATTGCCACTCATCTATCTTTTTTTCTGCTTCTTTTTCTATATTTTTAATTTCTGATAGAGCTTGAAAGATTTGTTCTTGAACTAAAGTTGAACGTTCTTCAAATTCTCTTTTTATACTATCATCTAATTCTTCAAACTCATCTTCAGCAAGAGTTTTTCCATCTAATACCGGCATCATATATACACCATTTTCTGTAGATCTTACTTGAAAACCTTGCATCATTGTCTTTTTATTTAATTTTTTTAAAAGTTTGTCTCTTTTCTCTTCAAATTCTTGTTTAATTATTTGTTTTTCTTTTTCAAAATCATCATTATTGAATGTCTTTTTTATATCTCTTCTAATATCTTTTACTAAACCTTCCATTGTTGATTTAAAAACTTTCCCTTGTCCTGCTGGAAAAGAAACTGCAATTGGTTCATTTGGATTTTCAAAATTGTAAATATATACCCAATCATTAGGAACTTTTTCTTTTTCGGCTTTTTTCATTAAAAACTTTTTGGTATACATTGTTTTTCCAACACCTGAAGGTCCTTCTAAATATAAATTATATCCTTTTATATCTATATCTGTACCAAATTCTAAAGCTTTTATTCCTCTTTCTTGACCATATACTAAATCACTTGTATCTACTAATTCTTTTGTTGTTTCAAATTTGAATAAAGTAGGACTGCAAACATCTTTTAAATCCTTTGGCATTAATTCATTTCTTTTTCTCATTAGTACATTCCTCCGATTAACTTCTATAGTGATTTTATATCAAACAAATAAATAATGCAATTATTATTTATAAAAAATTACATTATTTTCTATATATCAAAATATTTAGTCATAATAATTGCATTATCTTTTCCATTATAATATTTTTTTCTCAATCCAACTTGTTTAAATCCGAATTTATTATATAAATTTATTGCTATTTTATTTTTTTCATTTACTTCTAAACTAATATTATTTCTTTTTGTTTTTTCTCCTATTTTTATTATTTTATCTAAAAGTAAATTTCCTATACCTTTTTTCCTCTCTCTTTTTTTAGTTACAATATTTGTAATTTCTACGCTATCTGGAGTAATTATTATTCCAGCAAAACCTACAATTTCATTTCCTTTTTTTGCTACAATATATCTTGAATTTTTATTATTTAATTCACTTAATAAAATTTCTGGTGTCCAAAAATCATCAAATTCTTCTTTCAAATTATCTTTAATTTTCTCATAATCTTTAAGAGTCATTTCCAATATTTCTATCATTTTTATTCCTCTATTTTTTTAATCTTTCAGCTTGTGATTTTCTTAAATATATAGGTTTTATTGTATCTGCATCAAATAAATTCTTTTCTAAAAATTTTTTATATCCCATTTTTCCAACATTAACTGCAGACTGATTGTTATTATCTACAAAACTTATATTATTTAATTTATTAATTAATAATTCTTTATGTAAAATTGCACCATTTCCAACAAAAACTATATTATTATAATTTTGTAATTTTTCTATTACTACATTTATATCATCAGCTAAATATTCTTGTTTTTTATTATAATTATTATCAAAAATTCCACAATAAACTTGATTGTTTCTAGCATCAATTAAAGGAACTATTGTATCAGCATTTTCTACGTTCATTGCTAATGTTTCAAGAGAAGTTACAGATGCAACTTTAATATTTAAAACTTCTGCAATAGGTTTTATACTAGCAACACCTATTCTTATTCCAGTAAATGATCCTGGCCCAGTACAACAAGCTATCATTTCTATTTGTTTTATTTCAATATTATTTCTTTTTAAAATCTCATTTAGTATTGGCATTAAATTTTCTGAATGTGTTTTTCCATCATTTAAATTTATTTCATCTATTAATTTATCATCTTCTAAAATTGCAACTGAACAAATTGCACTTGATGTATCTATCGCTAAAATTCTCATATTTTCCTCCATTTGTAATATTTTATAATATTTTGTTGCATTTGTAAACTAAAATTTG
The DNA here is from genome assembly GCA_947596225.1 of uncultured Clostridia bacterium. Classification (GTDB taxonomy): domain Bacteria; phylum Bacillota; class Clostridia; order TANB77; family CAG-508; genus Scatovivens. Next base: position 2,631 of record CANQEX010000072.1, read on the forward strand.
ACGTTATAAAAATTTTATGTTAATATATTTATATTAGTGATTATGCTAACACTTTGTTCGAACTATACAAAAGGAGGTCGATCATATGAACAAAGATATTTATGATTCTCCTTATACTGAACGGAGAAAAAATATTTTTTACGAGAGTTCTCGTGAAGTTTTAAGCAACTTGCCGGAATGTAATACTATGGAAGAAATAGAAGAAAAAAATGAACTTGCTATGTATGAATTTTTTAAAGTGAAACAGGAAACTTTTAATACATATTTGAAACGAAAATTTGAAGTAGATGGAATTTTTGGTTTTTTGAATATCTGCTTTAAAAAGAATTTTTCAATCAGTTTACCGCATATGATTTGTGTTGCTTTCAGAAATGAAACAAACTATGCGGAACTTTTTCATTTGTTTCTCCATAGTTACAATCCAATACTCAAAACGCATATAGGTGTGTTTCCTAATTTACATGATAAGTTTTTATACACTTTTTCATTAATTAATGCGAATTTTGATTTGGAAAAGTGCAATTCTGGTTTTCATTACTCAACAGATAAATATCAATTTGTAATAAAAACCTCAGTACAATTTGATATAATATTAGCTTATCATGAAATAAGTAAAGGCGAAAGTTCGTAAGCTTCCGCCTTTCTTATTTATAATAATTTTGCACTCCCCATACAATCAATTTCTATATTTCTAATATTCTCATTTTCTCCATCTCTAAAAAAAGTAATTTTTATATAATCTTCAGGTAAAATATTTTCTATCATTTCTCCCCATTCAATAATACAAGCTCCCTTATCGAAATATTCATCTCCACCTATTGCTAAAAATTCATCTATATCTTCTAACCTATAAACATCAAAATGATATATATTTAATTTATTTGTATAATATTCATTAACTATAGTAAATGTTGGACTAGAAATTTCATCTTGTAAACCAAAATAGCTTAATATACCTTCTGTTAATTTAGTTTTTCCCGAACCTAAATCACCAGTTAAAACAATTATTGTACCTTTTTTTAACTTTGAAGCAATCTTTTCGCCAAGTTCTATAGTATCATTTTCTGAATGTGATATAATTTTCATATTTTACCTCATTTAATATTTCTCTAATATTCTTTTTAGAAAATTCCATACTCCAGTTTTATATGCTAGACCATCATAATTATTCGTAATTCTTTCTAATAATTCTTCTTTTGAAAAATATTTTACTTCTGATACTTCATCTTTTTGGAGTTTTATATTTGTAATATCAATATTTTTTGTAATTAAATAACATTCATTATAATGTTTATTTATAATATCTGTTTGTTTATTTATTGATGTAGAGCCCACTAAATATTTAATATCATCATCTGTTATTTCAATTCCCAATTCTTCTTTAGCTTCTCTAATTAAAGCTTGTCTACCAAACTCTCCACTATCAACATGCCCTCCTACTGTTACATCCCACATATTGGGCCATAATCTTTTCTTACTGGCTCTTTTTTGCAACAATACATTTTTATTTTCATCTATAACAAAAGCATATACTGCTCTATGCCATAACCCATTTTTATGACATTCTTTTCTACTTGCAACTTTTCCAGTAAATTCTCCTAATTCATTTAATACATCAAATTTTTCTTCCATAATATTTCTCCAAATAAATTAATTAGTTCTTGAGATTTATCATTTATTATTGAATTCATAAAGTCAATCTCGTTTATTATAATTATTTATTTTATATCACAAAATAGATTTTATAACAACATATTTCTTGTATTTTATTTTCATTATTTTGCAAAATATCTGTCTGTAAAATTCCACCATGTTTGATTTACAGCAAAAAATTCTATCTATTTTTACAGCATTATATATTTATCCCTGATACTTTTTACTACTTTAGTATTTTGATTAAATATAACTGAATATATTAAATAATCTTCCCATAAAATCAAGCTTTTTTCACTTCTTTCATTCATAAGTGAAAAATCTTTCAAATAATTTTTTAGTCCTTCTAATTTTTCATTTATTTCTTCACCTTTATTTGTTCGAATATAGCTATTTTTTTTACTTTTTATTATGTATGTGCCAAAATATATGCCTATAGAAATAGGTATATATAATACTAATAATATAGCAAATACCATTACATTAAGTTTCCAATCCTCAATGTTTGTTGAATTATTTACAAAGTCATCAAACAAAATTGTACAAATAAAAATCATTAGTGCTACAAGAAATATAGATAGTATTATAACTCTTATAAACTTTTTCCACTCAATTTTAGAATCTTTTAATAATCCATTTTTTGTAGCATCTTTTTGAACTTTGTTCATAAATACAGATTCATCCAAATTTTTTATTTTGCCATCTTCTATACTATCTAAAACATATTTTTCATTGCTTCGCATTTCTTCTATATTATCATTTTCAATTTTTATTTTACTCAAGCTCTCATCTAAACTAACTTTTTTATTTAGTTGTAATGATAATAATGTTGCAACAATATCATTTTCAGGGAGAATTTCAAAATTATCAATATAACTTAACTCTGCTGGTGAATAATTTTTTAATATTTCACGATAATAATTTTCATA
>CANQEX010000073.1 GCA_947596225.1 uncultured Clostridia bacterium
ATAATATATAATATAACATTATAATAGTGAGACGTCTAAAAAGGAGATTTAATTTTAAATTGAAATACGGTATGAATTTAAAAGATTATAATCTAAATAATAAATTAAATATAGAAAAATTAGTAAAAGAATATAGTGGTTATGTTTATACTGTTGTACATAATATAACTAATCAAAATTTAACAAATGAAGATATTGAAGAAATTATATCAGATACTTTTTTTATATTGTGGAAAAATCAAAATAAGCTTAGTGATGAAACAAAGGTAGGACCATATTTAGCTGGAGTTGCTAAAAATTTAATAAAAGAAAAGTTTAGAAAAAGTAGTTATAATTTTAAATTAGATGATTACGAAAATATTTTACCAGATGAATTTGATACATATGAAATTATTGAAAAGCAAGATAAAATAACAGTTATTGAAAAATCTTTGGAGAAACTTAATGAAGAAGATAAAAAAATTTTTAGATTATATTATTATAAAGATTTAAAAATAAAAGTTATTGCAAAAAGTTTAAATATAACCGAATTTAATGTAAAAATAAGACTTTATAGAATTAGAAACAAGATAAAAAAGGATTTGAAAGAAGGGGGATATAGTAATGAATAGCGAAGAATTAAATAAAAGAATATTAGAAAAATTACAAGATAAAATTGCTATATCCAACTTTGAAAAGGAGGATACAAAAATGTCGAAGAAAAAGTTATTTAATATAGTTGCAACTTTTGTAGTTTGTATTGGAATAACAGTAGGAATGACATATGCAGGAACTAAAGTATATGAAAAACAGAAAGAAAAAATTGATGCTACAGTTTATAAAACTGTAAAAGAATATAATTCTTATGATGAGTTTTTAGAAGATCAAAAAAAGGATGTAGGGTCTACAGAAATAACAAAAGAAGATTTAGCTAAAGTTATTGATATTGAAGAAGCAGAAGCAAAAGCAAAAGATATGATAAATACTTTTATGAAAAAAGATGTAGAATTTGTAAGAAAAGATTTAAAAAAGAACTATGTTATTGGAGCAGAATTAGTTTATGTTTTTTCAACTAGTAAAAATTATAATAATGGAATTGAAGTTCAAGTAGATGCTACTAATGGAAATTGTGTAGGTTTTAGCAATAGAGAAGTAAATTATAAAGAATTTAAATCGGATAAAATAAGTGATGAAGATGCTACAGAAAAAGCAAATCAAATATGCAATATATTTGGTTTAAATATGGATGAATATAAATTAAAAAGTATAGATGGATCTCCATATTTTGCTAGTAGTAAAAAAGTTTGTGATGAATTGTGGGTGGCTACATATTGTAAAACATATGATGGAGCATTTAATTATTTTGAACGTTTTGAAATACATTTTATTGTTGAAAATGGAGAAGTGATAATTACTGATATGTATTTAGGAAATGAAGATGTGAAATTTGAAAATAATGAAGTAATTTTAGATAAAAGTGAAGCTGAAAATATTGCGTTAGAGGAAAATAAAAAAATAACAAATAAGGAAATAGAAAGTGTTGATACAGAATTAGAAATTAGACAAGTAAATTCATGGATTTTAATATTAGAACAGAACGGTGGAAAATATCCTAAAAATAAGACTGAAGTTTTAGAAAATGGAGAGAAAGTAACATATCCTCCATATAAAATTACTGAAAAAGTTGAAAGAAAAGTTTGGACAGTTTGTATTAAATATAAACAAGATGAAAATAAAGATTTTATTTATAGTTCTATAAAAATTTTCGTAGATACTACTACTGGAGAAATAGTTGGTGGAGCAAATGAAAGTTATATGGATAGAATAAAATAAAAAATATAAAAAAATATTGACAAAAAATATACCTAGATATACAATGTATAAAAATACATAGATAATCTAGGTATATTTTTTATATAAAGGAGGTATTTATGAAAGTTAATAAAGAACTTTTAAAAGGAAGTACAAGTATGTTAGTACTAAATCTACTTGAAAGTGAAGATATGTATGGATATCAAATGATTAAATCTTTAAGTGAAAAATCTAAAAATATTTTTGAATTAAAGGAAGGAACATTATATCCAATATTACATACTTTAGAAGAAAAAAACTATATAAGTTCATATTGGGATGAATCAACTGGTAAAAAAAGAAAATATTATTCAATTACAAAAGAAGGGAAAAAGCAATTAAATACTAAAAAAGAAGAATGGAAAACTTTTAGTACAGGAATAAATTCGGTATTAGGAGGTGTTTTAATTGCATATTAAAGAATTTTTAGAAGTTGTATGTACTCAAATAAAATACAAACCTATAAGAAATGATATTAAAGATGAATTAAATTTGCATATTCAAGAAGCAAAAGAAAATTTAATATTAGAAGAACATTTATCAGAAGAACAAGCAGAAGAAAAGGCAGTTTCAAATATGGGAGATGCTTTAGAAATTGGAAGAAAATTAAACAAAATTCACAGACCAAAACTTGATTGGGTATTATTAATATTAGTTGGAATATTAATTAGTTTTGGATTACTTGTTTCTGTTATTAGGAGTAATTCTTTACAATATTCTATGAATAGGCATATATCATTTTTAATAATAGGTTTTATAATAGGTCTTTGCATATATTTTGCAAATTATCGAAAACTATTAAATTATTCAAATTTTCTTTATATATTATCAAGTGTAATTATACTAGCTACAATATTTTTGGGAGGACAAAGAATTAATTCTGCATATGTATATTTTAATTTTACTGTGTTAGGTAGAAATATAATGCCAGTTTATATATGTGCATATTTATATATTTTAGCTTTTGCAGGATATTTAAGTAATTATAATAAAAATTCTATATTTGAATATAAAAACATAAAAATAAAAAAAGATTTAGCTAAAATTATTATATTATCATCAATATCAATTTTATTGATGTGTAAAATTGCTACATTTGCATTTATTGGATTAATGATTTTAACATATATAATACTTTTTACTGCAAAAATTATATATTTAAAAGAAAATGTAAAAAGTAATTTAGTAAAACTATATTCTACATTAATAGTAATAGGAATATTATGCTGTTTATTTATATATTTTACAAAACCTTATATTTATTATAGAATAAAAATGAATTTGACTGCATTTGAATTAGATCAAGGTGGAATGGGATATGTAGGATATAATATTAATAAAGTATTAGATTCTTCAAAACCATTTGATAAATCAGATATTAATGAAGAGGTTTATACGCTTTTCGATACAGGAACTAATTATGCATTAATTTCTATTGTTTCAAATTATGGATATTTAGTGGCTGGAGTTGTAGTAGTTGCTGTTATATTTTTATGTATAAAATTGTTTATGTCAATAAAACAAATAAAAGATATTTATGGAAAAATGTTAATTATAGGTTTAAGCAGTATAATTTTATTACAAGCAATTTCAAATATATTAATGAACTTTAATATTGGATGGCAAGGAGAAATAACATTACCTTTTGTATCATTTGGATGTAATGGATTATTAATAAATATGATAAGTATAGCCTTAATTTTATCTATCTATAGAAGAAAAGATATTCAAATAAAAAAAAGAGAAAGTTGTTGACACGATATAAAGAATATAATATCATCTTTTTTGGAGATGGTTAAATGAAGAAAAAATATGCTAATTATCATAATAAAGAAAAAGTAATAGAAAAAGATTTTAAATGTAAATATTTTAATGATGAAGATTTTGTAGGATATATTTGTCTGTTAACAGTAGTAAAAGCAAAAGAAAGAATGATTGTAAAAAGAGAAGGAAAAGATGTTGTAATAATAGATGATAATTTTAAATGGTTAGAAGTATATCCTGAAAATAATAAAAATATATGTGTTAGTATACTTATAAATGAAAAAGAAGAAATTATAGATTGGTATTTTGATATAGCAAAAGATACAAAATTAAACGAAAAAGGGGAACCATATATAGAAGATTTATATTTAGATATTATGTTATACAATTCAGGAAAAATAGAATATTTAGATGAAGATGAATTGCAAGATGCTGTAAATATAGGAGATATTACAAAAGATGATTTTGAACTAGCATATAAAGTTGCTAATGAATTAGTAAAAAAAATAGATGGAAAAATAAAAGAATTGACAGACTTTACTTATAAATATTATAAAGAGTTAAAAAAATAAAAGCACGGACAATATAGATATAAGAATTATATATTGTCCGGCTTTATTGTTTTTCAGGAGTATCTGCTTCTAGAGTAATACCTTTTCTAGAAAATTCTTTTATTATTTCTTCTTTTTTTGATTGCCATTCTGGTGATGAAATAGTATCAAAATTAATTGAGGCTGTTCCTACTTTTTTGTTTGTTCCAAAAATTTGTGTAGCAAGTATTGCACTTTTATTGTTTGATACAAATTGAGTATCGTTTAATTCTTGTTGTGAAAAATATTCTGTTTGAAAATTCAAATCTTCTAGAAAATTTAATTCTTTTTTTACAGATAATAGAGGAGATATCATAAATATGTTTTCTACATTATTTAATTTATAAAATCCATTATCTTTTAAAGTCTTTAGTTTATTTAATGCATCTAATAAATATAAGTTAACAGTGTCTATACTATTTCTAAAACCTTTTTGTGCTATCATATCATGTAAATCTCTAGGAATATGAAGATGTACAGTCCTTTTGCCTATTCCATATGTGAACATATTATTTATTGGAAAATGTTCTTCTGATTGATAATTAGCAGTTTTTTCTGCTAGTTTTTGTGAAAGAAAATCTATAATATTTTCTTTATTATTACCAATAGTAGATGTTATTTTTGAAATTTCATCATCTGACATCATATCTATTTTTCCTAATAAATAATTTGCTTGTGATTCATTTTTTGAAGTACGTAAATTCATTAATATATTTTTAAGTTCTTGTTTATTCATTTTATAAAATCACCTCTATACTATAATTATAACATTTTTTAAGAAAAAATTAAAGGTTTTATCAAAAAATGAAAAAATGGTATTGACAAGTGAGAAAAATAACATTATAATAATTTACGTGCTTACAAAATGGGTAGGTGGTCGAGTGGTTAATGGCACCAGACTGTAAATCTGGCGACGAGAGTCTACGATGGTTCGAATCCA
>CANQEX010000074.1 GCA_947596225.1 uncultured Clostridia bacterium
CTTGAAATTTCAGCAACTTCATAATTATGTATTTTTTTTATTTCATTCTCAATTTCAGTAAATTTGCTTTCTTTTGTTCTAAACTCTAATTTATATTCACTACATTCTTCTAATTCATTATTCCACCAATATTTAGAATTAACTTTAATAACCTGACTTCCAGCTACTAATCTTTTTTCAAGTAGTGAATCTATTATTTGGTTAGCTATTTTTTCTTTATCACATAGTGTTGTAATTACTATATATTTATCCATCTTCTACTCCTCAATATTTTTAATTGTAATATTATTTTATAATTTCTTCATATATAGTTTTCTTAAAAATCCATTTGATAATGTAGTTTCTTTTACAAATTCAAGTCCTATTCTTTCTAATGTTTTACAACTTCCTATATTATCTGGATGAGCCATTGAAATTATATAATCAAATCCTAACTCTTTTGCAAGTTTCATTTCCATTGTTTGTAATTTAGTTGTTATTCCTTTTCCTCTATATTCTGGTAATACTAAATTACCACCTAGTTCACATACCTTATATTCAGTTAAATTGAATTCTTTTTTAAATTCATCTAACATACTATCTAATTCCCATTGTTCATAAGGTATAAAATGTGCTTGATCTGGTAATCCGCCTAATACAATGTCAATAAGTTTGAATAATTGTTCTTTATCTTTTTCTTCTATCTTTTTATAGAGTAATTCCATAATTTTTTCTCCTTTATTTTTTATTCCATAATTTTTATCTTTTCAAAATCATTCCATACCCTAAATCTGCATCAATTCTTTTTACAAAACCAAATTTTTCATAAAATTTTTCTCTATCTTTAGATGCTCCTAAATAAACTTTTAAATCTGGATTTTCTTTTTTTATTTGATTTATTTTTTCTAATAATTTATCCATTATTAAAGTTCCTATTTTTCTACCTTGATATTCAGGTTTTACCATAATATCTTGTATATATATAAAACAAATTGTATCACCTATAAGTCTACCATAACCAATAATTCTATCATCATCATAAACACTTATTGAATAAAATGTATTATCTAGTGCTTTTTTTGTAACTTCATTGTCATATGCACCCCATCCAACAGAATTATATAATAAATTAAATTCATATACATTTTTATTATTTTCTTTAATTTTAATCATAGTTATTCCTCAATAATATAATACTTTGATATTATATCACAAATTATATATTTATCAATACGCCAATATACTACAAATACTTTATTTAATATAAAATAGGAGTTAATTAGTAACTAATTAACTCCTAAATATCAAATCTTTATTAATAATTATAGTTTATACTGATTTTTATCAGCTCTTTCATCATATTTTCTATCATATTCTTCATTTTTGTAAAACCAATCAGCCTTTTTATTGCCTTTTCCTAAAGATCTATTTTTATTAAATAATACATCTATAAATGTTAAAAGAGGAATTAAAAGTCCAACTAAAATAGATAATAAATTTGAACTATTTGCCATATTTAAACCTGAATCCCCCACTGATACAAAAGCTTCATATAATGCCGTACCAAAATATGCAACATAAATTCCTAAATATGCTGCTGCACCAACTATATTCCTCTTTATTACTAATATTAAACATGGTAAAGTTGCAAATAAAACTGCTATTTCTATATTAGTATTTATTGGAGTTGCAAAAAAATCTATATCTAATTGATATAAAAGAGTTACAACAGCTCTAAATAGCCAAAACACAACTCCAAAAAAAGTAATTAAATAACTAAATAAACTTGTCATATGTATACCTCCTAAGAATACATTTTAACATGAATTAACATAAGTTTCAATAAAATAATAAAAAAATAGATGAAATAAACTAAAATTAGATATTTCATCTAGATTTTCTACTCTTCACCATCTGTAAAATTAAATTCATCTTTAAATTTTTCTTTAAATATTTCGAATACAGCCATTAAAGTTTCTTCATTATCAACACTAACATAAGATTCTTCATCACTATCTTCTTCAGAATCATCAACTTTTAATATTACTACTTCTCCATCATCTTCTTCACCATCTTCAAGTACAGGTAATAATACAACATATTCTTCTGATTCATATTCTATTAAATCTAAAAACTCAAATTGTACTTCATTTCCATTTTCATCATTTAATATAATAATATTGCTCATATCTTCATCTAATATATTATTTTCATCATCCATTTTTTATACTCCTTCCTTTGTATTATTTATACAAGCTAAATTTATAATACACTAAAGCATATTTTTTTGCAATACTTTTTTTGCTTTTATTTTTTTTTTCTATTCATATATGTTTCTAATATGTACATAGCAGATATCGTATCTACTATTTTTCTTTTTTTATTCTTGTTTACATCCAAAAAATTCATTGTTTTATGAGCAGCAACAGTTGTAAGTCTTTCATCAATATCTTCTATTTTCAATTTATTATATTTACATTTTAATTTATGAATAAACTTTTCTGTTGCTTCTGCCCTAGCTGTTTTAGTTCCGTTCATATTAAAAGGCATTCCTACAACTATTGTATCTGTATCTGGATATTTTTCTAGAATCTCATCTAATTTTTTTAATAGTATTTTATCATTTCCATTATAGGAAATCGTTTCTAATCCTTGAGCAGTAATTCCTAATGCATCTGTTATAGCAATTCCTACTCTTGCATCACCATAATCTATTCCTATAGTTCTCATAAATTAGTCTTCCAATCCTATATAATTTTTTACCATTTTCTCAAGAAGTTCATCTCTTTCTATTAATCTTATTAAATTTCTTGCATCATTATGGCTAGTTATATAAGTAGGATCACCAGATAAAATATATCCAACAATTTGGTTTATAGGATTATATCCTTTTTCTACTAAAGCTTGATATACTTCTTTTAAAATTTCTTTTGCTCTTACACTTTTGTCTTTATCAACTTTAAAACTCATAGTTTTATCCATAGCCATAATTTATTTTTCCTCCTATATATAGTTTATTTTATTTTCATCTGAATCAGCTGAATCAAGATACTCTTCTAATTTTAAATTTAATTTTTCAATACCTGTACCTTTATAATATGTTGAAACTACAAAGTTAACTTTTGGAGAAGCAGATTTTTGTTCTTTTAATTCTCTAACTTTCATTCTTTTTCCATTTATAACTTTTACAACTTGAACTTCTTCAGCTTCTTCAACAATTTCTAATTCTTCCATTTCCTTTTTTAATTCTTTTAGAAATTCTTCTACACTTCCTTCTTCAACACCAGAAAATACTATCACAAATTTTGGACCCATATATCTTACAAAAACATATTGTGAAGCCATTTTTGATTTAACTATATTACTAATTTCTGTTATGATTTCATTACCGATTTGTCTACCAACATCTTCATTAATTTTTTCTATATTAATTATTTTGAACATACAAACAGCTGAAGTTGGATATTTATCAAATGTTTTTTTAGCTTTACTATATAAATATTCAGCAGAATATAATCCTGTGAATTTATCTGTTCTTACAATATTTTCCATTGCATCTTGATAAGACATTGTAGATAAAACAGAAATTATATTATCTTTAACTACTTCTATAATTGTTGTATCTGTTTTATCAAAAGCATGCATTTTTCCACTCTCCATAATCCAATATCCTATATATATATTATCTATATATAGTGGAAAAAACATTGCTGATTTAGCTCTTCCCATTTCAACTTTTTGATAAGGTAGCTTTTCATTTTCATTTTCAATAGTTACATATTTTGGAGTTGCTGTTGTAACACTATCTTGAAATATCTCTTCATTATGCAAATTAGTTAATGTTTCATGATGAATTTTATCAACATTTGTTGCTTTTATTACATATTCAGCTCCATCAAAAACAACAATCGTAGAATATTTTATATCATATTTTTCTATTACTATTTCATTTATTTTGTTCAATTTTTCATCTACAGATTCTTCTTCACCAGCAACTTTCAAAAAATCTTGCAATACTGTTAAATTATTTATTTGTTGATTCAAATTATTATACGAATCTATTTTTTTCTGGATGCTAATATTATATACAACAAGAACTGCAATTGCTATTAGCAATATAACTATAACAATAATTATCAAAATTTTCACCCCTATTACTTTATATAGTTTTTAATATTTTTTCTTCATCTGATTTAATGTATTATTCATATCATTTGAAAAATTATTTTGAGTAACATTCTTTCCATATGTTGATTTACTTACTAAAGGATATACCATATCTCCCAAATTTCTTAATTTGCTCATAAATTGTTTTTGTTTTGAATATTCATTTATTGATATTTTACAATTAACCATTGAATCTAAATATTTAGAATATGCAATTTCATCAAATGGTATGCTACATGCTTTAACCATATCTTTATTAAATAATTCAGTCATAAAAGACATTGAAGGATCATTATAGAATGACATACCAGCTATAATAGTTTTTGTAGTTAAACTTCTAACTTTAAGTTCTTTATTTATAACAACTCTAACTTTTTCAGCCTCAAGAACACCTTGTGATTTTAAGTTTCTTAAAAATGCTGTTAATGGTTGTATTGTTAAAATATCCATAGATTGTATTAAATAAATTTCTTGGCAACTTGCAAAATATGATGGATCTGTGTCAAAATCACAATCTATTAATATTAATGAATGATTTTGAACTAATGTTGATAAAATTGGTTCAGCATTAGAATAATCTTTTCCATCATT